>CAJUMM010000009.1:0-12428 GCA_910586955.1 uncultured Lachnospiraceae bacterium
TGACTGGAGTTCAGACGTGTGCTCTTCCGATCTGATGAGAGGATGTTCAGAAGTTCCTCCAATTCTGCCCGGTTTCGTATATTATGTCTGCCTACAATATCCGAAATATAGGTTTCCTCAAACAGCAGCTTCAGAAAATTAATCTTTTCCTCCGGGCTCGAAACATTTATGACAGGCGGCAATCCACCATAAAGCATATATTCGTTCCAGCCGTCCTGTTTCGTCCCAGAATAAATAGACATAAATTCAGCAAAACTGAGAGGATTCATACGAACTTCATCTCCCCGGCCTCGAAATTCGGTAATCACATCTTTAGACAAAAACCGGGCATTGCTTCCTGTCACATACACATCTACATTTTTCATACGAATCAGACTGTTTAATACGGATTCAAACTCGCCTAAAAGCTGCACCTCGTCCAACAGCACATAATACATTCCATCACCTTTAATCTGCTCCTTGAGATAGGGATATAGAACATCCGGGTCACGAAAACGCTTATTTTCAAAGGAGTCGAATGCGATTTCTATAATGTGCTGTTCATCTGTTCCCTCTTCCAGCAAATGATCCTTGAACAAATTGAACAATAAGTAGGACTTTCCGCAGCGTCGAATACCCGTCACCACCTTGATAAATCCATTGTGCTTTTTACTGATGAGCTTATTTAAATAGATATCTCTCTTAATTTCCATACCATCATCCTACTTTCCTCTGAAAGTTTTTGCGAGTTATCGCAAATTTCTTCAATAATTATATTCCATTTGAACTGATTTTACAACTCTTAATAAAAATTTTTGCGAGTTATCGCAATTACATGCAGTAAAGTAGGAACTGCATCACACCAAATGTCCAAAAAATAGAGTCGTTATTTTCTACACATCTGCCCTTGTATAGAATGTCGCTTTTCCTTTTCCATGCCTGTCAACAACCCCATCCTTCATCAGTTGTGTCAACGAATTTTCTACAGAAGCCTTAGACAGGGACGGCACAAGTTCCATGATCTCGCTCTTCGTAAATTTACCGATTTTTTCACAGACTGCTTTTCTGACCATTTCTATTGCGGGCAGTTTATCATCCACAAGACTGATCCGGGTCTCAAAATCTCTATAAGCTGCCAGCACAATTCCAAGCATATATTTTATAAATGGTGCCGGATCATTTTCATTCTTGTGCCAGCCAATTCCACACTGTTCCAATACCTCGTAATAATTCTCCTTAGTCTTTTCTACTTTATTCTCCAAGCTAATGTATCTCCCCACAACATACCCGCACCGATATAGAAGGAGCGTGGTGAGCAGGCGCGACATCCGGCCATTTCCGTCATTGAATGGGTGGATACATAGAAAATCATTGATGAAAATCGGAATCAATACCAGCGGATCCACGATGCAGGCGTCGATTGCCTGATTGAAATTATCGCAGATAGAATCGATTGCCCCCGGTGTTTCATAAGGCGCCAATGGAGTAAATCGCACTGTATGTGAGCCATCCGAATGGTTTTCGGCTATCACATTCTGTGTATTCTTAAATCTTCCCCCAATATCCTTCTGTGAATATTGATATAAATCCCGGTGGAGCTGCAGAATATAAGAGGAACGAATCGGGATATATTCATAGCTCTCATGGATGGTATTTAAAACATCCCGATACCCCATGATTTCTTCCTCATCCCTATTCTTTGGCCTGGTCTTTTCCATGACAAGCTGCTGAAGTCTGGTGCTTGTCGTAACAATACCCTCAATCTTATTAGAAGCCTCAGTACTATGTATTTTTGCTATCTCCACCAGTTTTTCCAGTGCGGCTGGTTTCTGCTTAAGGTATAATTCCTGTTTTCCTTTAAACTCATGGATCTGTGCTACCAATCCAAGAATTTCCGAATCCCATCTGTAATCTTTTAAATTGGCATAATTAAAAATCCGCATTCACCTAGCCCCTTTCTTTTCGCCTAATTTTACCACTTCTTTAGGCAATAATCAATATTTTGCCCCAAATTCGCCTAATTTATTTTCGAATTATGTAAATATTTAATCGTTAGGCGATTTCAATATTCAAAAATATATACAAACAAAATTTAAACCAACTTAAAAATGGCCAGTACCTTTCACACTGACCCTTTAACGATTTGTAATATCCGTAGTTTTCCTTTCTCCATTCGTAGTATTACCGTAGTCTTTATTTTGAAAAAGGAAAGTTATGCCCCCACTTTGCCCTACTTTACCAAGATATGCTTCTCACACCACACCCCTACCGGGGCAGACAAACCATATTTTTACCATACTTTGTATATCCTATAAACCAAAGACAAAACGGAGCAGTTTATATAATGTCATCAAACATCGAAACTTTTATCTGCGACTCCACATCCCACACTCTATGAATCAGCGCATTTGCAATCGCTTCTCTAAATGCTGCCTCCGGTATTTTTTCTGCCTTTTTCCTTTCGGTGCCTTGTATTTCCTCATATTGATAATAATCTCTGAATACCTCTGATACTTTTTCGTAGCCTGCCAAAATGGATATATTATCAAATGTTGCTCTCTTATGAATCACACTAATATTCTCGCCGAACCTTACTATATCAATTCCAGGAAAATGATTTTTATCTGCCAAAAGTCCAGCCGCATTATTATATCCGGTGGTGCTGTTATATAAATTCAGCGTTTTCAGGGTGTCCTGATTAAAAATTTCAAGCTGAATACATTCTTTTAATTTTTGACATAGCGTATCAAATGTTAGCTCTTGCTCTTCACACGGCAATTCTTAAAATCTGATATTTTTTCCTTCTAAAATCAGTCTTGACAGCTCCAGCGTGTCAGTTTTATCGTTCTGTCATTATTCTGCAATTCCAGTGTATAATCAGGCCGCTTCTCCACCATCGTAATTCGAAAAGGCACTTACTGTTTTTAAAAATGTATTTGTAATCATTTCTTTGAACTCTGTTGTTTTTGTTTCACGCATACACTGCTCTCCCTTTCCAATTTTATTGCTTATATCATACGCAGAAATACGCAAAAAACAATCGTATTTTTTTATGATTGTTTTTTGCGTATTTTGGGTCATTAAGTTTTAGTTTCCTGTCACATCAAGACTCTGTCAAAAATGGTGTATGATGTTTGTTTTTATAATTAAATGTAGTGTAAAGTCCTAAATAGAATGTTTCTTTATATCGTGCCAGTGCCTCTAAAAATCACAAGTATTTCCTCTTGTTCCTTACAAAACCACGCAAACCGGAAATTGTTAGCAGCAGGTGCATACCCTCACACAAAATATGAAATTCCACCCTGCAGCCCCCCAAGAAGCTGCTCCTCATCTCCCTGTTTTCCCACGCAGCAGGGACAAAAAGTCTCCCAGGTACGGCACAGACAGCTCTACCCGGCCAATAAGGCTTTCATAGGGCCTGGGCAGCATATCATTATCTGCATTTGCATCTCCCCGGGTTATAAATTCCCGATCCGCCCTGCGGTTTTCCACTACCCGGTGGGTAGTGACCGCATGGCCGTTTCTTCCCCCGTAAAATACAATAATGTCCCCGGCCTTTATTTCCTCCGGTTCCACATACTTTGCATATACCAGGCTGCCCTGCATAATTGCCGGCTCCATACTGCCGCTGACAATGATATAAGCTTTGCAGCCCAGAAGGAGCGGCAAGAGCGGCAGTACCCCTGCCAAGAGCATAAAAAACAAGAATATATTTTTTATGGCTCTGCAAAGGTAAACTGCCGTCTTGTTGTTTTCCTTTATTTTTTCCCGGTTTTTTGTTTTATCAGACATTTCTTCAAAAGCACCATCAAGATCACCAGAGCCGCTGCAGCACCTATCCCGATTATAGCGGCTCCATGAATGAGCCTGCTTCCCTGGTCTGAGTTTCTTCCGGCCAGGGGAACTTCCTCGTCATCCAGATCAACGATTTCCGACGGTCCTCCCAGAGGCGTCTCTTCCCCGGTGATTTCCTCCGGTTCTCCTTCCGCTCCGCCGCCCGGCTCTTGAGCCGTCCCGCCGGCTCCTGCCGCTCCTGCAGTACCCGCACCAGAACCCGGAAGAACGGTAACTCCGCCATCCTGGGTGACCACTACCGTTTCCTCCTCTACAATTACCGTCTCGCCGCCTGCCGTACCGCCCGCCGCCTGGGTCCGCACTGGTGTATAGACAAAGGTGAAGACATTTTCCGCCTCATTGGCTGACAATGTCTTGGTCAAATTATATGCCTGGGGTTCATAACCTTCCAGATACAGAAAGGCAATTACCGGCTTGTCGCCTACATTTCCGTAGTAGGTACGGCTGCCCGCCAGCTGTCTCCCGGAAGCATCCTGGTAATTTACCTTGTAGGAGACCTGTTCGCCTATAATTCCATAAAATACCACGTAGTCCCTGTCTTCTGTTACAGTAATGGCGGAATTGGACACATCCGCCGACTCCCCATTGTCCCGGCCGCTCTGGCGTATTCCTTTTACATAATACTTGCTGTCCGGATCCAGTTCCACCATGTCCTGGGCATGAAAAGTTACCACGGAGCCATACTCCAGCTCCGTTACAGCCACTTTAGAGCCGCTTCCGTCTACCTGGCCGCCTGCCGTGTCCGTCCCTGTAAGGGTTCCCTGTTTTCCCGCATAAAGGGTAATAGTATAAATAGTTTTATGCTCCGTTCCGCCCTCAGCCGGCGCCGCCTCCGAAGCAAGGCAGTCCCCGCCGTTTGGTAATGTTAACAGACACAAGGACAAAAATCCGGCCAATAATTTATTCCGTCTCTTCATTCCCCCGGCCTCCTTTCCGATATCCGGCAAATCCAAGAAGCATCATCATTATTCCGCCTGCCAGAGCGAGCCCGGACCACAAAAGAGGGTTGCTGGTATCCCCTGTCTGGGGAGAACCTACCATATAAACCACCTTTTTCTGGGTCACTGTGCGGGTAGTCTTTTCTTTGGTCTCTGTCGTCTGCGCCGGTGACGCCAATTTCTCCACTGCAAAATTCATCTGCAGCCGGGCCAGGGTCTTCTGGTACCCATTGCCCTGTGTCTCCCCGTCCAGCGCTATCTGCAAGGTTATGGTACCGGATTTTCCTGCCTCCAAAGTGTCCAGGTAAAAAAAGTCTTCCAGACTGTCCGAAACTTCGTGAAGGCCTACACCTGCAGCCGTAATCTTTTCCCCGCCTACATTTTCACTGCTGTAGAGAACTCTTGAGGCATCGGAGCCGCCCTCTGTGTAGGCCAGTACATAGGTATATGCACCGCCCTTCGCACCGCTTCCGCCTTCCTCAAGGCTTTTCAGTACCTCGTTGGTCATATACCAGTCCGTAGCCTGAGCTCCGTTATTTTTCAAATCCACCTGGAAGGTAACACTGTCGCCGGGCTGCAGTGTGCGGGCCTGGTCCGACAGCTGGGAAGACTGGAACGTGCTCTCCAGCTTATCCCCCGAAAAGCGCACCTCCATCCCCTCATTGCCCGTAAAATCCTCTGCATGTACGGTTATCACATTGCCCAGCATAAGGAGCACCGTCATTGCAAAGTATCCTATCTTCTTTTTCATACTCCGCCCCCTCCTGTCACATGAAGCCTGTCGTTCTCGTCCACAGACGCATCCACGCCCCAGGCGCTCTTAATAGCATCCCTGGCATTGTGTGTCTGCACGGCGTCTACCTCCGCTTCCAGCACAAACCGGACACCATCAAAATCATAGTCCAGGGTGATAACTTTGCCTGCCTCCGTGGAAGTAACATGTTTCTCCACTCTCTCCAGTACAGAAGAATCAATCAGCAGCGTATCTATAAGCGCTTCACTGGTTTCCCCTGCCGGAAGAATATCTGTATAATAGAAAACCTTCCGCTCGTCTGTGGATGCAGAAATATCCTCTTCCCAGCCGCTTCCTTCCTTCCATTCCAGTTTAATCAGCTCCGGCGGTAAATCTGTCCGCTTTTTCCCTCCGTTTCCCCCGGATGCCTCATCCTCCCACCAGTAGCGGTACAGGATTATCCGTACATACTCATCGATGGAGCCGCTGTTCCTCACCTTAAGCTCCTCATCATAGGGCTTGCCCGGCTGAATCCCGCCGCCCTTCGGGTCCTCCAGATCCGCCAGAAGAGGGCTCCCATTCTCTCCCCGGCCCCCTGCAGGTTTCCCGTTTTCCAGCAAGGTAACCCCTATCTCCGTCAGTTCAATTTCCGCCTGATAATCCTCGCTGTAATAGGTCAGCGCCGCCCGGCTGCTGCCCACAGCGCTTCCCAGCAGCAAAAATGCAGCCGCCCCAAGGAAAAAGACGGTTGCGAAGCCTCCCGGGAAATTTCCCGGGAAGCCGCTCTTTTTTACGTGATTGCGGATTTTCATTGTGAATCCTCCTTTCCGGCCGGAGCCAGACTCAGGCTCCAGTCCCCATATGCCTTCCCGCTCTCATCATAGAGAACCGGCGTACACTCCTGGATCACAACTACGTTAAACTCTTTTTCACTCCCGCCTTCCGGCGCTTTTATGGAAACCACCAGTACTTCCGTAAATTCTCCCGGCGCTACGATGCCGCTATAGTACCAGTATCCGTCTTCCTTCCGGCTCCAGCCGTTCCCGGCACAGGACAACTCTATCCTGCTCCCTGCAAATACTTTTACCCGGACATAGCATTCTGTCCCGCCGGTATTCTCGATCCGGATATGCTTTTCCATGCCCTCGATCTCTTCATGAACAGTAGTCTGCGTGCCTAGGGCCAGGGTATGGCTGCCCTTTGCGGCCGCATATGTGGTGAAGTATGCAAGAGACGTATTTACACTCCATGCGGATACCAGCACCAAAGCAAGGGCCGCCGGAAGCGTTATCACGGAAATATGCTTTCTTATTCTCTTCATTCCTCTGTCCCCCCTTTAATCTGCCGCCTGGCTTCCCGTCCAGCTGCCGCCGTTTGACTCATAATGGTTCCGGATCCCCGTACCCGGTATCAGCTTATCATGATAAGTGTTAAGGTATTCTCCCAGCACATTTACAACGCCCGTTCCATCCCCATTGGGCTCAATGGTGAAAGTCTGCTTCTTATCACTGCCGGACAACCCATAGCTTCCGCCGCTGTATACTTCCTCTACCGTAATCTTGGTTCCCGCCGGGAACACTCCTACATCAATGAGCTGCGTGCCGGGCGCCTTGAAATCTGCAGTAAATACATCACTGAATATAACTTTGCCCTCCAGAACAGCCTCCACATCAAACACAAACATAGCTCCTCCCAGGGTCTCATTATAGCTGTCCAGGGTCTTTTTGATCTGCACCTTTCCATACGCCGTGTTGGTTATGGTGTAGATGGTGCCCTGGGCACCCCCTTGTGGCTCTGAAATCTCGCTGGTATAGTTTTCTACCGGGATCTCCTTTACCGTGTAAGCATATTTTGTACCTGCGCCGTCATACTTGGGAAGTTTCTCAAAGGTACAGGACCAGCCGTTCTCCTCACTCAGTTTCTGGGTTTTAAAGGGAGTCTCGGCATTATCGCTTCTCCACAGCTGGGCGGTAATCTCTTCCGGCCTCCAGCCGTTGGCGTTATCCTGATCCAGCCACTCCTTCTCTACTGTAATATCAATCTCCCTCTTCTCTTTGTTTGTAATCGTGATAATATAATGCTTCTTCACTACATCGGGCCAGCTTGTATCCAGCTGCTGCTTCGATATCTCAGCTTCAAATCCGGCGGCATCGTCTTTATCTTCTTCCACAGACCACTTTACATCCTCGCTCTCACCCAGCCTTTCCCAGGTGTAAGACCACTCGTTGCCGCTGTTCAGCTTCACCTCCCCGTCCTCGCGCTCTCCTTCCGGAACCTTTTCCGCAGCCCCGCCCTTCAGGGACTTCATCAAGTATACCCGGAGATTTTCCGGCACTTCTCCGTTTTGGGACGTGTCAGTAATCACATTTCCGTCTGCGTCTTTCCAAACCTTATTTACAGTGAGGGACATTTCCTCAGTTCCAACTACCAGAGTACCATTGTTGGCAATGGCCGTTCCGTAGCCGTAAGCCCAGTTTCCCGTCATCACCACGCCGTCCGATTCAGCCATGGCTTTGGCTGTCTCCTTTGCAGCCGGATCTACCTTGCTGGAAACTCTGAAGGAGCTCTCCCGTCCCCACAAATCCGGCTCAGACCAGTTTGCCTTGGATCCGCCTAACACATGGCTGGACACATAAGCAATGGTTTTTGAGTTTGGCTGATGTATAAATAAAATATCCGAATCTTTGCGGTTCTCTGCAATCAATGCACCGTTTGTCTCGAAAATCGCCATTTTCCCCGTAGGGCAGCTGTACACAGCACAATGTCCCAAGGATTCAGAACCGCCGGGTTTTTTTACCTGATAATTGTCTGTCACATACAAATTCTTCATTTCCAGGGATGCCCCGGCATACACATTAATGCCCCCTCCGCTGGCAAACTGTGTATTGAGCATTCTTGAACAATTTTTCGAAATATCCCCATAATAAATCCTTGCCTTGGTTCCTGACCGGAGAGAGATTCCTCCGCCCTGGCTGGCTGTTTTGTTGCTTTGGATTATGGTCCGGCTATTCCCCGATGCTTTGGTAATGGACAGGGTTCCTCCAGACATATAAATTCCGCCCCCGTCCCCGTAACCCAGAAAATCCTTTGCCCCTTCATCCTCAGCGTCTATTTCTTTATCTATATCTCCTTTCTGGAGAAGGCCCGCCTCGTTTTCCAGGATACTTCCACCAGTAAGGTTGATCTCTGCCTGCAAGGCATGGATGCCTCCGCCGCTCCAGGCCGACTGGTTTTTTTGGATGGTTCCGCCGGACATGTTCAAGGTTCCCGATACCCGGAGGCCGCCGCCGCCAAATTGTTTATCTGTGTTCACATTTTTGCCTGCTTCAATGACCGTATCACCCTCTATATTCAAAGTCGTCCCGCCGGGAACCAACACCAGCGCACAATCTGCATCTACCAGTGCCCCGTTAATCCTGGTTTTTGTAAAGGTAACTGCTTTCCCATTTTCCACCTGAAACAGATAATTCCGGTTCTGATCGCAGCGAGTAAAGGTAATCTCTTCCTCTGTATTCAGATATTCCTCATCCTCCGGGGAAACGGACACCGTGGAGCAAATATAAATATCTTTTGCTGATGTATTCTTTGCATAATTAACCGCACCCTCCAGTGTTGTCTCTATATGGGCGCCTGTCTTGTGGCTGTGATTGGCTCCCGCCGGATCCAGATAAATCCGTTCGGGTTCTTCAACCGTATTATAGTAATAAAAATAATTTTTGCTGCCGCCCTTCTTCGTATACTTCTTCAGAACATACTTAGAGCCCGAATCCGTTACGGTATTCTGTTCCAATTTGCCGCCTGCATCCGGTGCTTCACTCACTATCTCCGCAATAGGCGAATAAACCTCCGCCGGCTGGCCACTGGGAATTACCGCCTCATTCTGGGTTTGATTCTTATAGATCTTCACTGTTTTATCTATTCTGAAAGAAGACGGACTGGGGGTCGGAGCACTCAAATATACACCTCCGATAATCTCCTTATAATCGCTGTCGGAACCGGTACTCTCGCCCTTCGCCGCATTTTCTTTGATTACGCTCTCACCGGTGATGCGTACAACCCCGGACCTGGACAAAATGCCTCCGGCCGTATATCCGGCTATATTACTCAATATGCGGCTGTTCTCAATTTCCAAAGTAGCATTCGCATAACCGCTGTAGTCATATATTGCTCCGCCTATTTTACCGGCCTTATTTCCTTCTGCCGTTACATCGGATAACCGCAGCGTCTCTCCGCTTCCCATATTAACCCCGACTGCGCCGCCGCATACCGCCTGGTTGCCTTTAAATACAGTGCCTTGAATATTTGTAGAAGATTTATAGGAGCCACCGGAAATATATAGTCCGCCTCCGTCTCCGCTGCCCGCGGTATTTTCCAGAAACGTTGTCTTGCCGCTTATCTCCGTTATCCCGGAGCCTATGGTGACTGCGCCGCCATTCTTCTCCGCCCGGTTCTTTGAAAAGGTTGAGTCTATTATGGTGAAGGTTCCCAGCTTGGTCTTATGAGGGCCGGTAAATCCCACGGCGCCTCCGTCTTTTTCACTTGTATTTTCCGTAAAGGTACAGCCGGCTATCCTCAAAGAGGCCGGATTACTGGTGTTGCCGATCACCGTAACGGCGCCTCCTCCCACTGCGTAGGAGGTCTTTCCTATTTCATTTTTAACAAACCGGCAGTTTTCAAAAGAGACGGACATAGGCGTATTTATCGACGTTGCGTAAACAGCGCCGCCTTTGACGCTTTTATTTCCCTCAAAAAGGCAATTTTGAACAGTCAGATTGCTTCCCTTGAAACAAATGGCGCCCCCGTCTCCACTGGCATTCCCGCCGGAAAACTCACAGCCTGTTACCGCCACATTGACAACACCGTTTCTAGGAGCGACAGCATACAGAATTCCTCCGTTATCTTTCGTCCCATTCCCCTTTAGTTTCAGGCCAACAAGATTCAGCGCACAGTTATTTTTGCTGCTTATTGTGATAATTCTCTTTCCGTTTCCTGCCTGCAGCGTGCCGCCCTTTTCCCCTTCTCTCCCTCCGGTCAATGTCACTGTTACCTTATCTTTTGAGAACGTAAGCATATCATACCTGTCTCCCGTCCAGGTATACCCATTGACATCTATGGTAAAGTCCACTTCCTTGGAAACTTTAATATTGTCTTCGCTAATGTTATCCAGCAGAACAATCGTATCGCCATTTCCCACAGCTTTCACCGCTTCCGCCAGGCTGGGGTAGGACTGTTTCCCCTCAATAACTGCAACATCATCGTTGCCGCCTTCCCGAGTCACACCATAGTAGGAGAAATGACCGGTCTCCATACTGACGTCATTCCCGTCCACGAAAGTTTCTATAGACTCCGCCAGGTTTTCCTCCGTATTCAGATGGTGGATCTGTACACCCTGCTCTTCTCCATCCAGCACTCGGCTAAAAGTAACTGATACCTCTTTTACCGGCTGTACTTCATTTCCGTCCTCATCCAGCAGACAGATATTGAAAATCCGCTGCTCCAGGACCGCTGTGTCTTTCGTCTCTTCTTCCAGCAGATGGAAAGCCGCCTCATAATCTGCATCTCCCTCCTGAAGCTCCCATGCCTGCATGTGAAGATTGCCTTCCGGAAATGCGTCCCCGGAACCGGTCATGGTAATCACGAGGCCATCCGCCAGCGTAACTTTGTATTCCACAGATTCTTCCGTCCCGGATGCCGCTTCCTCCGTTTCCTCTGGAACCTCTTCCTCTTCCGCTTCTACTTCTGCTTCGTCTTCCGTTTCCGTTTCTTCTTCCGGAGTCCCGGTCCCTTCTGTTTCCCCGTTTTCCTCGGAGGGCTGCGTCTCAGGAACTGTCCCCTCTTCCTCCTCCGGAATTTCTGTGCCCTGACTGTAGCTGTAGCACTGGGAAGCATGGGTATGCTCCTCAAGAGTGCATGTCAAAACCCTGGTTGTTCCATAGCACTCCTCCGTATGGGTATGCTCCTCTGCGCTTTCCTCCAAGCCGCAGATAAGCTCTGCCTGCTCCGTAAAGCAGTTCTCATCATGTACATGCTCCTCTTTCCCACAGTTTAAAGAAGCCTCTGCCTCCAGGGTATGGGCAGGCGTTACCGCCACGTAAACCGTAGCGCATACCATCGCAGCGATCAATACCATGGAAATTGCTGTTTTTTGCAAACGCTCCCGTCTGCTTCGTTCCTCAAAAAATTTTACCCACGCTTTCCGGACGAAATCTTTCATCGGAACACCTCCTTTATATTTTTGCTAAATGTTTTATTGAATCAGGCCTGCATCCTCAAAGGGCCAGACCCGGAATAACAGTTTTCCTATGATCTGCGCCTGGGAAACACAGTCTATCCTGCTGCTGCGGCTGTCCTCTGAAACACTGCGGTTGTCGCCCATAACGAACACCTTTCCCTTGGGAACCTGGCAGGGCAGCTCAATGCTGCATTCCCCAAGAGCTTTTTCCTCCAGATACGGCTCTTTCAGAAGCACGCCGTTTATATACACGTCGCCGTCACGATTGATATCTACCCATTCACCGGAAAGCCCTATTACCCGCTTTACCAGAACCTTGTCGCTGCCATAGAATGCTATGAGATCGCCCCTGGTGAAATCCGCTCCTCTCATGGAGACAATCACGTCCCCTTTATGCAGCGCCGGCAGCATGCTGACACCATTTATTTGAAGAACCGGAAATATCATCTCCGCCCCAAGAGCCAGGACACACGCCAGGACAACCAAGATACCAGCCATTTTTCCAAGCTCGCCTCTGTACTGTATTTTCCGGTTTTCCCTTTCCAGCTCCGCCTCAAGCTGTGCAAGGGCCGGTATTTCAATCCGTTTCTTTTCTTTCACACCGTTCCCCTGTACCCTCCTTGGAAAGCCGGATATTATAAAGATATTGATCCGCCGCTTTCTGTGCCGCTTCAAATACCCCATTCAGCCT
>CAJUMM010000009.1:12438-64433 GCA_910586955.1 uncultured Lachnospiraceae bacterium
TCAATGCTCCTCTTTGTCCGCTCCGCCTCCAGGGTGTCCGTTAATTCATGAATACGGGCATCTTTCTGATCCAAACGTTTCCGCAGCCGTTCATAGGTCTGCAAAAGCTCCTTAAGCTGGCCTTGCGTCTTCTCAAGCTCCTGCTTTGACTTCTCCGTTTCTTTCATCTGCTCAATCAGCATTCCAAGAAGCTCCCGTCTGCTAAGCCTTCTCAGCTCCTTATCTGTCACGGTTTTGCTCCCTTCTTTCTCAATTTCTATCATAATAGAACTGCTCTTTCGCAAACTCTTTCATTTCGCAATTTCTTGATATTATTTGTAAAAAAATAAGGGAAAATTGAATAAATAAAAAAACAGCGCCCCGCTCCATAAAAGAGCAAAGGCGCTGCCTGTCTATTCTTTTGACACGCTGTCCAGCAGCCGGTAATGGATGGTATACCGTCCCTGGCAGCGTTTCTGAAAATCCGCATCTATGCGCATAATGATTTCCGGAAGATTTTCTTCCTCCGCCCCTGCGCACAGCAGCAGATATTGATTGGAATTGTATTTTACATAAACGTCTCCCGCCCGCAGATACTCACGGAAGACCGCCCGGAGTTTCTCGTCCTGCTTTTCCCAGCTCTTCCGCCTTTCCCCCGAAAGGCTGTCGCTCCCCTGAATGGTACAGAGAATCAGCAAAAAGGGAATACAGTCTCTTCTCTCCAGCCTTTTCAAAACCCGGTAGGTGTCCAGAAAACTGGGCAGAGTATGGCAGTATGCCCCCTGGGGTACAGCATCATCCTGGAGGCAGCGGCAAATTCCCTCCGCCGTGCCGTCCGGGGTCTGCAGCTTTCTTCCGGCAGCCTGCAGCTGTTTCAAAAGGCCCTTGGAGGGGGAAGTGCCAAGCTCCTGCATACGCTCCAGGGCTCTCTGATAGGCAAACTGCGCTTCCCGGTACCGGCCCTGGGCATTCAGGCTCTCAATCTCCCAAACCAGCCATTCGCTGCCGTTTTCCAGGCGGGACGCACTCTTAGCCAGCCTCTCGATGCCTGCATAGTCCCCCCGTTCTTTCAGATGCTCCAGAAAATACCGGAGCATTTTGATATACCGTTTTTGATAAAACTGGTTCTTATGTACCACCCAAGGCTCATTGGAGAGCCGGGGCAGAAATTCCCCCCGGTAGATCTCACAGGCCTTCTCACAGAGCTTTTCTTTCTTCCAGGGATCCGTCTCCCTGTCAAAGTTCTCTGCCAGCTGTTCGAAGGTCCAGGCGTCGGATTCCGCTTCCACCGGCCCGGCAAACCGTATGAGGCCCCCCTTGATAACTACGTATTCCCCTGGTGGGAGAGGAGATTTCTCCAGATACTTCCGAAGACGGAATATGGTATTATTAAGGCTTGCATTGGGTTCCTCCACTTCCCCAGGTTCATAAATATTCTCTATGATGGCCGACTTGCTGAACCCTTCCCCGGGCTTTGTCATCAAAATCTGGAATAACTGCCTGAATTTGGAGTTGCCCTGCCCTCCAAAGGAGAGCACATAGTCTCCGTATTCGGCGTAAAACCCGCCGAACATTTTCACAGACAGTTTCGGAAGGGTCAGCATTCTCCCTCCATCTTAAGTTCCTGAATCCTGGCCGCCTGAAGTGCGTAGCAGTAATGGATCAAAAGGCTCTTTTTCTCCATGCCCTCCAGGAACTTGTCTTTGATACGCTCTGCGATCCTATCGGCCATGCGCTCCGTAGTGTCAATCACCAGCACCAGATACTGGCCGCTGCTGTACCGGGTGTAAACATCTCCGATACGCAAGGTACTGCGGATATCCTCCTCCAAATGGCCCATCAGGACATCTTTCTCCCAGGGAACGATGCTGTCCCCCTCTTCACCCACTACGGAAAAAAGAATTACGCAGGCTTTCTGTCCACTGCGGACAATTCCCCGCTCAATAAAGCGGTAGATGGATTTGAAGGTTTCATAATCCTGGCAATACGCTCCCGGCTTAGCGATCTGTTCCGACAAGTCCTCCCGGATCTGCCTGGCATCCCGTCCGTAATTATCCTGACCCTTTTTACCCCCCCCCTAGCAAAGATTCTGACTTCTTCCGGGAAAGCTCCTCCCCGGCCCTCTCCATCATGGTCTGGCAGGTGTCTCCCTTTCTTCTCAGGGTGTAGGCTGAGGTCACGGAAAACTCTGTCTCCCGGAGGCCCTTTTTCCGGTTGGAATGGAAACGCGCCTCTATGCGCCCGCTGATCTCTTCCGCCCTCTGCTCATCTCTGCAATCCGGCATAAAGACCACAAATTCATCCCCGCCTATCCTGCCCAGAATATCGTTTTTCCGGATCATATAGCCTAGAATCTGCGCCATCTGCTTCAAACATTCGTCTCCCGCCAAATGGCCTAACTGATCGTTGATACGCTGCAGCCGATGGATATCGCACAAAAACAGGGTTCCGCCCCCGTGCATTTTTCCTGTAATCTGCGCCTTCACGGAACGTTCATTCCACACGCCTGTCAGCTGATCCCGCTCATACATTTCCGCATTTCCCCCCTTCTCGTATTTTTTTGATTGTTATTCTAGCAAAAGGCGCAGAAATTGGCAAGCAAAAAAATTAGAGGGTATCAATCATCTTTCATTGATACCCTCTGCTAAACTATGCTGTCCATTGGACTTTTTCCTCTCTTTCTTGTCTCCTGTTTTCAAGCTGCTGTTTTCGTTCGACTTCTTCTGTATCCGGCCCTTCTCTCTTCTTCTTTTAAGATTTCTTCTTTCCGGTTCTTCTCTTCTTCTTTTCCGGCTTTTTCACTTCTTCCTGGCCGATTCTCATCGAACTTTTTCTTTTTCCCTGACCTTCTTCTTACTATGGTTTGGATTCCGATGTGTTCTACACCTTTCTCTCTTCCGATAGTAGAAGGTCTAACCTAAGCTTCCGGTGGTCCGTACCTCCTTTTCTTAAATTATGAGGTAATTCGTTAAGTTTTTGTTGGACTGTACCTCTCTTTCTTAGATTCACCTCATATCTATGTTAAAATATATCTTAATATATTCCTTAGATGATGTGGTGTTGTTTTGTATTTCTTATCTTGAGTTCATTATAGCGGATGATTTCCGAGTTGTCAACACTTTTTTGAAAAAAATTTTATTTTTTCTGCTTAAAATTTGTTTATTTTGATTGTTTATTATTTATTTTTCTAATTTTCATAAATATTCAGTCAAATTAGCACAATATCAGCTTTCCTCCAGGGTAATATCCACATAATCCCCAAGGGCATGGGGAACTTCCATGCAAAGATGGGTAAGACCCTCCTCCTGATAAGAATATCCCTCCGGCAGCTCCTGCCCGGACCCGTAATCATAGCCCTTAAGAGCATCCGCAAGCTGCCGGGCATCCCCGTACAAAATTCCCATCCGCTGCTGGAACTCATCCGCCAGCTCCCCCTTCACCTGGAAATGAACACCGTTCATCAAATCTTCCGCAATCTTTTCTACGTCCCGGTAATGGGCAAGACGGATACTGGTCCCGGTTTCCATGTCAACATTATAGGTGTAAAGAAAGCGGACCGGGTAGGGGGCTCCCGCCTCATAGCGGCTCCCTTCCATCAGGACCGAGAGTATCTCGTCATTCATGGTTTTTACCGTATAAGCCTCCTGGTAGGTACTGCCCTCCTCCAGGCTGTCTGCGATTTTCTGTACATGCTCCCGGATTCTTTGATTCCACTGTTCCTGGATCTCCTCATCCCCCATATCCTGAAGCTGGAAATAGGTTATCCGGACGCCCTCTTCCTCGTATATCTTCTGCTCCAGAGCGTAAGAGGCCTCCCGGTACAGGGCATAGCCCAGATAGCCCTCATACTCTCCCCTTCCTCCTTTCAGGCTCTCTCCCTCCACGGTAATCCGGATTTCATCCCCTTGGAAAGCATCCAGAAAGGTATTTACCAGGCTTCCAGCCGTCAGATCCTGCTGCACAGGGTCCTGATCCGAAAACCAGTCTTCAAACTCCTCCGAGAGATCCAGATGCAGAAGTTCTTTCCCGTCTTCCTCCCTCTGCTTAAGGCTCTCTGCCGCCACCGTATCGGGAAGCATTCCATAGGATGCCAGATTCCAGAGCAATATTTCCGGTGTAACCTCCTCCGCCCTCACGGTATTGACACGGAGAATCCCTTCTTCCTCCCCGCTGTGGTAAATGCGGATGGAAATTCCCTGACGCTCTCCGCTTCCGGTCTCTCTTTCGCTGAGTACCGGCTCTTCCCGGACGGAACCCTCCTCTGCTCCCGCATCCTCTTTCACTTCCTCCCCCGCCTGGGGCGCACCCATATCTTTCTTCTCTACACTTCCGCACCCTGCCATCAGAGCCATAGCCAGAACCAGCCCGCACCATACGAACCATTTCTTCATCTGCCTGCCGTTCCTCCCTGGATTTCCACAAAAAACAACTGTTACCCTCTCTTTATTAAGAGGATAACAGCCGCTTTTTAATTTTTTATGAAGAAAAATGTTCTTTCCCCTTAATTTTTCCATTTCCTCCCGGAATCTGCAGAAGATGTTGTCCCTTTATCAGCACCCTTAAGCCAGTTGTCCGTAAAATCCGTACAGCTTTCCGGCCTGCCGGAACACATCCCGCTCCAGGGCCCGCCTGCGTCCGCTGACCGTCAGATCCGGCAGCTTATTGTTTAAGATTCCTTCTATCAGCCCTTCAAATTCGTAAAGATTTCTTCCTTTGTACACATCCGTCCGGTTCTTAAGCCAGTCCTCATACACCGGAATATCCCGGATCAGCACCGGAATCTCACTGGAAAGGGCCTCCAGTACCACCAGGCCTTCCGTCTCCTCGTAGGAGGGGAAAAAGAACAAATCACAGCTGCTGTAAGCCTTCTTCAGTTCCTCCGGGGGCACATAGCCTGCAAACGTCAGGTTTGGCAGATGAGTGCGCACCGCCCTGCGCACCTCCGCCGGAATCTGGATATCCGGCGTATAGCCGAACCAGATAAACTGGTACTGGGGCAGCCGGTAAGCCAGCTCCACAAAGTCCAGGATTCCTTTCCTCTTAAAATAGAGCCCCGCAGAGAGAATGACCTTGTCAGCCTCCGTAAAACCGTAAGCCCGGCGGAAATTTCTGCGCAGGGAGATATTTTTCTGGAACCGGAAGGTATCCACACCGTTGGACAAGACGGCAATCGGTTTGCAAATCCCGTACTGCAAAAGCAACGAACGGGAATATTCCGTAGGCGTAAGAATCAAATCCCCCTGGCTGTAACATTTCACCAGCCATTTCTGAAAGAGAGGTGCAAAAAGATTGGAGCCCACAAAGGAATTTTCAAAATCTTCCCTGGTGGAATGAGCGTGGTAAACCACTTTCTTGCCCGCCCGCTTGGCCCGCCTGGCCATCCAGTAGTCACTGGGGAAAATGCTGTTCAAGTGTACAATGTCGTAATCTTCCCTGGGATCCGTTGTCACTTGAACCCCTTTCTCCTCAAGGGAGTCTCTTTGCATCTGCATAGCCCGCCCAATTCCACTCTTGGAAAGAAGCCTCTGGTTTCTGATATACTGCAGCACTTTCAATCTGCCACGCCTCCTTCTTCCGGATTTCTCTTCCATACAGCTTAAGAACTGCCTCTCCAAAGGCTCCGGTACTGAAAGCCTGGGCCAATTCCCGGCTGCGGTTCCCCATTCTGCTTTTCAAATCCTTAAGCTCCAGCAGTTCCTTTAGATAGGTTACAAATTCCTCTGTTCCCCTGTAGGCATACCCGTTAGCGCCGGACTCCAGCACTCCTTTGAGGCAGGGATCTGCCCTTCCGAGAATCGGAAGGCCCGAGGCCAGGGCTTCCGCATAAGTCAGGCCCTGGGTTTCGCTGGTGGAGGCACAGACAAAGAGATCTGCCATCCCATAAAAAACCGGCGTCCTGGAGGGCTCAATCATGCCGCAGAATTTCACCTGATCCGCAAGCCCCAGTTCCTGGGCCCACCTCTCCAGGCTCTCCCGGGCCGGGCCTCCCCCCGCCACCAGCAGCACGGCCTGTTCTTTGGGAATCCCCGCTTCTTTCCATCCCAGAAGCAGCTCGTCCACCCGCTTCTCAAAACCCAGTCTTCCCAGGCTTAAGACTACCTTGGCCCCCGGCGCTATGTCCCACTCTTTTCTAAGCTCCAAGATCTCCTCCCGCTCTTCTGCCCGGGAAAACCGTTCCAGGCGGATTCCCGTGGGAATCACGGCAATGGCATTTTCAATCCCGTAGCCCAGAAGGGTCCGCTCCACTTTCTCCGTGGGAGCAATGCAGACATCTACGGCCCGCAGCCGGCGGCGCATCCATCCGGCCAACGCAGCCGCTCCCAGATGTTTTCCGATGGGAATATACTTGGTGTACTGCTCATACAGGGTATGAAAGGTATGTACGAAAACCGCCCCGGTTTCCCTGGCAATCCGCCTGCCGTAACCGAAGGTGCAAAACTCACATTGGCTGTGTACAATGTCCGGTTTCCAGGCAATCAGTTCCTTCACATACTCTTTTCCCCTGGAGACGGGAATGCGCACCCCGGGATAAATTCCCGACGGCACGGAGCGAAGATACCATACGTTTCCCTCCTGATAGGCTTTTCCCGTGTCGGAAACCGTGAGAATGCGGACCTCATGTCCCTGCTCCTTAAGCTCTCTCTCCAAATTCAATACCGAAGTCACCACCCCGTTGATGGTAGACCGGAATAAGTCTGTGGTTATCAATACTTTCACAACAATCCTCCTAACCAGGAACCTGCATAGACCAGAGCCAGGCTGTACATGGCGATGGATGCGGGTTTCCCAAGCAATATAATCGTTCCGAATTTCTTCCAGGACATCCGGGTCAGCCCTGCCAGCAGGCAGAGGAAGTCATCCGGCGCACAGGGAAAGAAGATAGCCAGGGCAAAAAAGCGGTCGAATTTCTTCCCTTTTTCCAGCCATCCGGCGTATTTCTCATAAGTCTCTTCCTTAACAAAGGCCTGGACAAAGCATTTCCCGTAGCGCCGGGCCAGATAAAAATTAATGAAAGAGCCTATGACGATTCCGATGTAATTGTAGAGGAGGCCGTACCAGGCTCCAAACAGGACCACTCCCACTGCGCAGGTGATGCCCCCCGGAATAATGGGAATCACCACCTGTACCACCTGAATCACCACAAAGACCAGAGGCCCGAAGATTCCCCCCTGGGCTACCAGGGCCTCCATCCGGCTGCGGTCTGTAAAAAGCCCCTGGCGCATTCCGTATATGGCAAAGACAGCCATAGCCGCAATACAGATCCCGGTGAGGATCGTCTGGATATGTCTCATCTGGATTTTTCCCCTATTCATGACTTCATCTCCTCTCTTCTACCCTACTAAACGATTATTTTACTCTACTTTCTTCATGGTTCTGCGGATTTTTGCGCTTTTTAAATTATTCTTAAGAAAATCCGAATAATTTATGGGAGATACTTTTTTAAGGGGAAGTTCTTTCGTTGATTCTTATTCCTATCCATGTTATGATAATTTTACAGAAGAGCAGGAAAAGAAAGGATGTGAAAACATGGCGCTAATAGAAAAACAGAAGTATACTTCAAAGGATTATTGGAATCTGCCGGAGGACAGGCGTGCAGAACTCATTGACGGGAAATTCTATGATATGGCTCCTCCCAGCTTCCAGCATCAGAAACTGGTATCCGAACTTACACAGCTTTTTGGCTCTTACGTAAAAGCCCATAACGGTAACTGTGAGGTTATTCCTGCTCCATTTGCCGTCAATCTCGAAGCGGATGATAAAGACTGGGTAGAACCAGATATCAGCATCATCTGTGATCATTCAAAACTTACACCGAAAGGCTGCATAGGCGCACCGGATCTGATTGTAGAAATTGTCTCTCTGTCCAGCCGAAAAACAGATTATATCATCAAAAGCGGAAAATATGCCATTGCCGGAGTCCGGGAGTATTGGATTGTAGATCCGGAAAAGGAACGCATTACCATCTACCACTATGAGGAAGATGCCGCTCCGGTTATTTATCCTTTTTCCTCCGGATTTGAATCCTCCGTATTTCCCGGGCTGCGAATTGCAATAGCAACGCTCTTATAAAGAGCTTCTCCATTTGACTTTCCTGTACACTACCCCGCACACCACGCTTCCCAGCACCACACATCCCAGAATCATCAGGGCACAGTGGAGGAAAAAGGTATCCGGCAGGATTGTGATCACCGGATCCGTAAGGGGATCGAAAAGCCAGTAATCGTTGTCGAAAGCCAGGTGGTGAAAGGTTACGAAGGCCCGGTCCCAGTTCAGGGCCACAAAAAGGCCCAGCACCGCCGGAAGGGCCACCGTCAGAATAGAAGCCAGCTTCAGATACAGGAACTCCTTTCTTCGGGCGCAGAAAATAATTCCCGCTGCGCTTAAGACCACGCCTCCCAGAGCCAGGTACTCAAAGAGATTAAAAATCACTTTCACTTCCTCAAAGTGAATCCTCCCCGGATCTGACATGGCAAGGCTGGGAAACTTAAGCCTTTCCTTTCCCAGGGACAGGTTGTAATCAATCAGCACGTCATAATTTTCCCGGATCTCTTCCTCCGTATAGCCGGACTGGGCCGGAATGTCCAGGGCCTTAATATCCAGATAGTAGAGCGGCCGGAAGGCCAGCACCGCTACCACGGAAACGGAAATGACAGTCAGGGTCAGCACAAGGGCCAGAAGGGTGTGGTATACTTTCGCTTTCATGGTGTTTCCTCCATATTTACAGAAAAGTATACCACAAAACGGCCCCGGTACAAATCATTTCTTGAAAAATCTCCTCCGGCACTTATCCGGCATGGTTTTTCAGTTTCCTGGTAATCTGGGTCGCCCCCTCAATAAACCAGTTGAAATCCATGCCCACCGTGGCGCTCTGCACAAACCCTTTCTGCATATTCTGAATTGCCACCTCCACATTAGAGCTGTACATAATAATAAATTTCCCCGCATCCAGCACCGCCTTTTTTATTCTCTCAATGGCGGTTTTAAAGTCTTCCGACTCAAACTGGGCCGGTATCCCCATGGCTACCGAGAGATCGTAGGGGCCGATAAAAATACCGTCGATTCCCTCCACCCGGATAATGTTTTCAATGTCATCCAGGCATTCCCTGGTCTCGCACTGGGGAATCAAAAGGGTCTCCCGGTTGCAGTAGTCAAAATATTCCTGGAGATCCCCGGTCACAAAATGATCATACCCAAATCCGCAGGCCCGTCCGAATCCCACCCCTCTTCTTCCCAGGGGATAGTACTTGCCATACTCCACAATGCGCTTTACTTCCTCAATGGAATGCACCTGGGGAATAATCAATCCCCCTGCTCCCACATCCAGCATTTTCAAAATAGACGCCCGTGTGGAATCCTTCACCCGGACCAGGGGCGTCTTACCCCGGAGCTGGGCCGCCCGGATGGCGTTTGCACTGCTTTCCACATCAAAAGGCCCGTGCTCCGTATCAATGATAAAATAGTCCATGGCAGACATGGACAGAGCTTCGGCAGAATCCCCGTTCCCCAGTTCCAGAAAGGTCCCCACGGTCATTTCCCCCCGCTCAATCTTTTCTTTTAATAAATTTTTCATCACCTGCACCTGTATCAGCGCCTCCTTTCGCCGTTCTCCCACCTCTCCAGCACCGGAAAATCCGGGTTTAGCTCTATGCCGTATCCCGGAGAATCCGAAAGCTCCAGCCAGCCGTCTTTTTCCGTATAATCCGCAAGAAACAGCGGACGGCATCCACTGGTCAACCGCTCCATATAGGGAGATACCGTGCTGTTCATCACTACGTGCATACCTGCCGTACAGGGACAATGGGGAATCACCGTCACACCTTTTGCCGAGGCATAAGCCATGATTTTTTTCAGCTCACTCACCCCGCCGCAGTACTCAATATCCGGTTGTAAAATATCCACACATCCCTTGTCTATCAGCTCCCTGGCTCCCCATCTGCTGTGCTCATGCTCTCCGGTGGTAAGCATAATATCCATGGCATTTAATATGGGCCGCAGTCTTTGGTAACCTTCTATGTCATCCGGTACCAAGGGCTCCTCCAGCCACTTAATCCCATATTCCTTAAGCCGTTCCGCCATTTTAATTGTATAGTTATAATCCCAGCCGCACCAGCAGTCGCACATAATATCCGCATCCGGTCCCATAATCTCCCGCACCTGCCGCACACGCTCTACATTCCCGCGGATGCCCTCCGCCCCGTGTTCCGGCCCGTAGGGCATGGGAATCTTGGAACCCATGTAGTTATTTTCCTTGTGAAGTTCCGCCTGGGGGCCTGTGCCGTAGCAGCGGATTTTCTCCCGGACCTTTCCCCCCAGAAGCTGGTAAACCGGCAGTTTCGCTATCTTCCCGAAAATCTCCCAGAGGGCAATGTCAATGGCCGAGATGGCCATAAGGGCGGCTCCTCTCCTTCCAAAGGGAATGGATGCCTTGAACATCATATCCCACAGCCTCTCAATCTCCAGAGGATTCTGCCCCAGAAGCATAGGCCCGAAAAAGCGGCTGACCAGATCCCCGCATACATTGTAAGTCCCCGTCTGCCCGTATCCGTATGTACCGTCGTCGCAGGTTATCTTCACTGCAAAGACGCCCCACTCCCGCACAATTTTCAGTATCTTATCATGCTCCGGGAAGATAGAATACGGCTTTTCAACAGGCACTTCATTCCACTTCTCATCCATCTTCGGAGACTCGAAAATAAGTACTTCTACTTTCTCAATTCTGCACATTTTGTCTTTTCCTTTCTCTCATCAGTGGCTCCCCTTCATGGGACGTTCCGGGCGCCAGCCCTCCACACCCATGGAAAGGTATCCTCCGTCTACCCGCAAATCCGTCCCGGTAATGGCGCTGGCACCGTCACTTAACAAAAACACTGCCGGCTCCGCCACCTCTTTTGCCTCTATAATCCGGTCAATCATGTGCATCCTCCGAAACAGAGGATCCTCATGGTCCGCATCGCACTCGTCCGTCCAGACCGCCGCCGGGCTGACACTGTTGACCCGGATACAAGGGGCCAGATCCATAGCCGCACATCTGGTAAGCTGTCCCACCGCCCCCTTGGCCGTATTGTAGGTCCAGCGGCGGGGCTGGGCGATATACTGGGAAATACTGCTGACATTTACAATGGCCCCCGGCTTGTCCAAACCGTGAACGCGGACAAACTGGGTAATCATAGACGCATAAGCGATAGGGCCTGCTTCCATCACATGCTCCCAATCCGCTCTTTCGGCGTCCAGATATTTTGCCGTAAACGGAAACGCGTTATTTACAAGGTAGTCCACCTTTCCAAAGAGACGTACCGCCTCATCTGCCACAGAAATACAGAAACTTTCGCTTCCCATATCCCCGCTAAGAAAGAAAAGGGGCGCCTTATATTTTTCCCGCAGCTCCTGCACCGCTCTTTCTCCGGAAACCGCATTCCGTCCCGTTATCAAAACTCCCACGCCGCATTCCAGAAGCCGCTCCGTAACTGCCTTTCCGATTCCCCTGGTTCCTCCTGTGACGATTGCGAATTTTCCCTTTTCCAGTCCTTTCATCCTGCACTCCTATTTTTAGTTCTGCTTTTATTATAGTTCCGCATCCGCCTTTCCTGCGCACATCACCAAGAAGAATTCGCGGCCGCTTATGCGTCCACTCATTCTTCTGTGCGCACTCCGGGCTTCTGCTGTTTTTTTAGTTCTCCTGCAAAAATGCCTCCAGCTCCGCTCTGGAGGGCGCTCCCTCCATGGGACCCTGCTTCCCCACGGACATGGCCCCGGCGGCGTTGGCAAAACGCCCGCATTCCCGGATGCTCTTCCCCTGGATAAGGGCAGTCAGGAACGCACCGCAGAAGGTATCGCCGGCTCCCGTGGGATCCACCTCCTCCACCGGGAAGCTTGGCACATCCACCACCTGGTCCTTGGTGAAGATGCGGCAGCCTGCCTCCCCGTTTTTCAGAATTACCATCTTGCCCTGGGACGCCCACTGCCGGCAGCCCTGGTCGTCGGTTGCCGCCCCCGTGAACATCACGGCTTCCGACTTGCTGGGAAAAATAACACTGGCCCGCTCAATTACCGGCCCGCACATTTTTTTAATCTCTTCCACACTCAGTGCCTCCGGGCGGATATTCGGGTCAAAACTAATCCGGGTTTCTTCCGGAAGCTCCTTTACCAGCTTGTAGACGGCCTGGGCACTCATCTGGTTCGTAGACATGGTAAAGCCTGTAATGTGCACCCACTTTGTCCCTTTTAGCCTTTCCGTCTCCACATCATCCGGCGTCAGCATCCCCGGCGCCGCATCCCGCACATGATACAAAAAATTCCTGCTCCCGTCCGAACTGTAGGATACAAAGGCCACGCCTGTGGAGGCATCGGGACAGACACGGATCATAGAACAGTCCACACCGCTCTCCTTCAAGCGGCTGGTCACACAGCGTCCAAAGCCGTCGTCACCCACCACTCCGATCATGGCGCAGTCCGCTCCCAGCTTTGCCGCCGCATTCAGCATAATCGGCGTATCCCCGCTTGGGTAGGGTCCGGTAAAATCTGCCGCCTGATCAAGAGGCTTATCCAGTTCTTTCCGCATAATCTCACACAGCAGCGGACCAATGGTCACAATGTCATAGCTCTTCATAGGAGCCTCCTTTCTTTACGTTTCCCCAATGATATCCACAAATATTTTCCTTGACTGGGGACCGTCAAATTCCATAAAGACGATCTCCTGAGCCTCCCCCATGGTCATCTTTCCGTTTACCAGGGAGAGAACCGTATTGTTTCCTACCAGGATGGAGCGAAGATGCCCGTAGGCGTTGGCCGAGGTCCTTCCGTAGGTGGGCAGGAAATGAGCATGGGAATACTCGTCGTCGTCATTGACCAGACGGTGCAGCAGCACATCCAGATCACTTAAGATACAGTCCAAAGGCTCCGTTACGGTAATGGCACAGTTGGTGTGGGCCGTCACTACGGATACAATGCCGTTTCTTACGCCGGAATCCGCCACCAGCTCCTTCACCTTGTCTCCGATGTATTCTGTGTAATACTCATCCTGGGTCATAACAAAAAATTCGTAATGTTTAACCATCCCTACACCTCCATTCCCATAAACCGCATTGCATTCTCTCCCATAACCATAGCCCGCTGCTTCGGGCGCAGGTTCAGGGCTTCCGTGGCCTTCACCATACGCTTCTGCTCGATCCGGGGATAGGTGGAGCCGAACATCACCTTGTCGTAAAGCATCCTGTCAATCCAGTATTCCCCCAGCTGATCATTGAAGGTGGTCTGGAAAAACTGCTTGGGAGAGTCAAAATAAAGGAGAGCCGTATCTGCATAGAGATTGGGATACTTTAAGATCAGCATCGCCGTCTCCCGGGTCCAGGGCCAGCCGAAATGTCCCAGGCACATGCGGAGATCGGGATATTCAATGGCCACTTCCTCAAAGTTCAGAGGATTGGAGTACTTGGAGGGACTGTTCTTTACCCAGGTCATTCCTGCCTCAAAGAGAATGGGCTTGTTGTATTTGAGGCAGAGCTGGTAGATGGGTTTCATTATGGGATCTCCCGGCATAAAGTACTGCATGGCGGGGCTTAATTTCAGGCCTTTCATATCAAGCTCCGTAAAGGCTTTCTCCAGCACTTCCGCTGCGTCTTTTCTGTGAGGATCCACGCCGGCGAAGCCTATCAGGCGGTCCGGATAGATATCTGCCAGCTTTTTCACTTCCTCATTGGATACAATGACGCCCCCTGCCCTGGTGGTGACATCTTCTGCGGAGAGAACTGCTTTGTCAATTCCCGCCGCATCTAACTGGGTGATAAAGAGGCTCAAGGGCCATACATGCTGCTTATAGAGAAAGTACTGTTCTCTCCGGAATTTAATTTTTTGGGGATCTTCGCAGATTTCCTCAAAGAACCCCGGAAAGGTATGTATATCAATGATCATAGGCCCTCCTGTCTACGCAAGGCTCTGCTTATTCCGCAGAGTATCTACCAGCATGGCAAATATCAGAATCAGCCCCTTTACAAGGCTCTGCCAATAGGACTGCAGGCCTACCAGCACCATGCCGTTGGAGACTACCGCCAGAAGCAGGCAGCCGATAAGCGTGCCTGTAATCCGGCCTTTTCCTCCCGACATGGCAATGCCGCCGATGACACAGGGGGAAATAAAGTCAAATTCCCGCCCGGTCAAGGTAATGGGGGCACAGGCCGCAGACTGGGCCGCCGTCACAATGCCTGCGAAACCGGATATCAATCCCATAATTGTGAAAATCTGAATCTGGGTGCGCTCGATCTTAATTCCGCTGTAATAGCTGGCCTGGATATTTCCGCCTACCGCATAGACCCGCCGTCCGAAGGCCGTACTGCTTAAGATATACCCTGCCACGATCATCACTCCCAGCATATAGAATACCGAGATAGGAACCCCCAATACCGTCATACGTCCGAAAGCAAAAAACTTGTCGCTTGTCAGGGTAATGGTCTTAATATCGGTAAAAATATATGCCACCGCACGGTATATTAATTGGGTACCCGTGGTGGCCATCAGGGAATTTAAGTGGGCTTTCGCCACAAGGATCCCGTTGATGCAGCCGCAGAGGGTGGATACCAGAAGGGCAATCACACACCCTGCCAAAATAGGTACTCCCTTGGAATACAAAACGCCAAATGCCATCACGCCCACTGCCGCCGTACTGGTGGTAGAAAGGTCAATGTTCCCGCTGATGATCACCATGGTCATGCCGGAAGCAAAAATCCCAATCACGGAAGCGTTCAGAAGAATGGTGAGGATATTGGACATTTTCCAAAAGGTAGGATTTAATATCCCGAAAACTATCATCAGCACAATCATCGCAATGGCAGTGCTGACCACCGGTGATTTCCAGTCAAAATTTTTTATCTTTTCATTCATCGCATTTACCATCCAATCGCATATTCCATAAGCCCCTCCTGAGAGAGTTCGTCTTTTTTCAGTTCCCCGGACAGTCTGCCCTGGCACATGACATAGACCCGGTCGGACAATGCCAGAACCTCCGGAAGTTCACAGGAAATCATAAGAATCCCCACTCCCTGGGCGCACATATCTTCCAATATCTTATAGATCTCACTCTTGGTTCCCACATCCACGCCCCGGGTAGGTTCATTGATGAGAATAACCTTTGGATTCATGCGGATCCATTTGCCCAGCAGTACCTTCTGCTGGTTCCCGCCGCTTAAGGATTTGACTTCCGCATCCATCCCTTTGGCTTTGATTTCCAGCATCTCCATCATGCGGGCCGTCTCGCCGGTCTCCCGCTTTTTATCCATAATCCAGCCCTTGGAAAGTTCCGTAATAGAGGGGGCCGTAATGTTGGCCTTGATGCTCTGCATCATATAAAGTCCTGTCACTTTCCGCTCCGGAGGTACATATGCAATCCTGTTTTTTACTGCATCCTGGGTATTGCGGATACGGACTTCCTGCCCTTCCAGAAAAATCTCTCCGGAGTCTCTTTTCCTGACGCCGTATATTTCTTCCAGAAGCTCCGTAGTGCCGCTCCCCATTAATCCAAACAGGCTGACTATCTCACCTTGTCTCACATGGATGCTTATGTCCTGGACAATGCCTCCGGTAATATGCCTGGCCTCAAAGATCACCTTACCCGGTTCCAGGGTTTTATGAGGATACAGCTGATCGATGGTTCTTCCCACCATCATCCGGATAATGTCGTCCCGTTTTGCATCCTTAATATCCATCTCCCCGATATACACGCCGTCCCGTATCACTTCCACCCGGTCCGCCACCTCGAACAATTCTTCCAGCCTGTGGGAAATATAGATAAAAGAAACCTTCCGCTCCCGCAGCCTCCGTATCATCCGGAACAGGCTCTTTGTCTCCTCGTCATTCAGTGCGGCCGTAGGCTCGTCCATTACGATAATTTTATTCTTTCTGGAAACAGCCTTGGCAATCTCCACCAGCTGCTTCTGGGCCATAGAAAGCTCATGGAGTTTCGTTCTCGGATCAATCTCAAATTCCACTTCCTTAAGAGCCTCTGCAGCAAGCTCATGGGCTTTCTTCCAGTCAATCCTGCCAAGGCCCTTCTGCGGAAGCCTGCCTGAAAATATATTTTCCGTTACCGAAAGATCTTTATAATAGTTAAGTTCCTGATAAATTACGCTGATGCCTTTTTGAATGGCTTCCTGGGGAGATTTAAAATTCTCCTTCTCACCGTTTACGAAAATCTCTCCGCTGCTTGCCTCCAGGCTTCCCGCAAGTATTTTCATCAATGTGGATTTTCCCGCCCCGTTCTCTCCTACCAGGGCAAGCACTTCCCCCTGGCCAAGAACCAGGGAAACTCCTTTTAAAGCCGCCACACCCCCAAAATTTTTCTTTACATCCCTCATCTCCAGCAGATGTTCCAATGTTCCTCACCACCTTAAATCCGTTCTTCTGCCCTTCAGGAAACAGTCCTTCTGTCTCCGCTATGAATGGCAGCCTGGCGAATCCTCCGCCAGGCGCCGTTCTTTTTTATAATTAATATGGTCTTATTTTGCATCGACTTCTAAATGTTAAGTGATTAATTATATGCTGTCTTTTTCAAATGATCTACTTGGAAAGCTCTTCCTTGGCCGCATTGTATGCCTCCAGATAAGTCTCATAATTTTTCCTGGTAATCACCTCGTGCTTCATCAGGGTCTCTGTCCCCAGCTCTCCTCCGTCAAAAAGGGTCTGAAGCATGTCCGCCACATATCCGCCGTAATTGGCCGGATCATAGGCCACACAGCCTACATAGGTATCCGAACCTTCCTCCGTAGTAGCAAAATGCTCAAAGGTCCAGCCGCTCTCACTGTGGGTTCCGTGGCACATATCTGCGCCCCGCTGGCTGGTGTCCGCCGCCGCCATGGCCGTGGTGACATTTGCCTCCGTATTGGAAACATGGGCAATGTGCTTCTGATCCGAATGAGCAGACAGATAATCCCCTACCGCCTGCCGGATGCCCTCCTGCTGGGTGATAGCGCAGTCATACCAGAAAACATCCTCGTCTGTCAATCCGAAGGCCTCTTTCAGCTTTTCCACCGGCTTCTCCGTCCGGTTCATAACCGCCTCGCTGTCCGAGGAACCATAGGTGACAAAGATGGAATCAAGCTGTCCGTCCCAGTTTTCCTGAATCCATTCCACCATCTCATCTCCCAGCTTCTCCCCTGCCTGTACGTTATCTGCGCCGAAGAAATAAGCCCCCTCGTACATAACGTCAATACAGATAACCGGAACACTCTTTTCTTCCGCCATCTTTACCATGGCCGAACCGATCTCCGCATTGCAGCCGAAGTCCACAATGGCGTCCACTTCCTGGGCCAGAAGGGTGGTTGCATTCTCCGTGATCTTCTCGTTGTTTCCATAGGTGACAATATAGTCCCAGCCCTTGGCGTCAAAGGCCTTCTTAAGTCCCAGCTCTACCATCTGGAAAAATTCACTGTCCGGATAGCCAAAGTTCATGCCGATAGTAAATCCGTCCGTCTTGCTCTCCTTTGGTGCCTCTGCCGGTGTCTCCGCCGCCTCCGGAGCCGACGGTTCCTGTGCAGGCTCTTCCGTCTTCGGCGCCCCGCAGCCTGCGAGACTCATCGCAAAGATCATAATCGTAACTATAACTGCCATCTGTTTCTTCCATGTTTTCATATTTCTGCCTCCTGTGTTTTTTCTTGTCGATGCTTTCTATTTTTTTCCATTATTAATTCACACGGTTACAAATTGTTTTTCCGGAAAAGAAATCAATGATTTCCTGGGCGGCCAAAACCGTCATTTTCCTTCTTCCCTCTATGGTGTGTCCTCCTATATGAGGCGTTGCAATAAAATTTTCCAATTCAAACAAAGGGTTCTCCCGGCTGGGCGGCTCCGGCCAAAGGGTATCACAGGCCGCTCCCTTAAGCTTCCCACTCACAAGAGCACGGTACAAGGCTTCCTCATCTACCAATATGCCCCTTGCCGCATTGATAAAGTACCCTCCGTCCTTCATTTTTGAAAATGTATCTTGATTAAATAGTTTCTCATTTTCTTTCGTTCCGGGAACGTGAACGGAAATAATATCACTCTTAGACAGCAGCTCGTCAAAAGATACCATCTCCACACCCAGTTTTTCTGCCCGCTCCCAAACGGGATAGGGATCATGGGCCAGCATTTTCATCCCGCTTCCTGCCAGCTTTTCTGCAAAGCACTGGGCGATAGAGCCAAACCCGAAAAAGCCTATGGTCTTTCCTGCCGCCTGGACGCTGCGGATCTGCTGGTTCCATATCCCCCTGCCCACATATTCTTCATAATTCTGGGGAATCCGGTACAGCAGGGAAAGCATCAGCGCCTGGGCCAGCTCCGCAACTCCGTTGGACAATTCCGGAACCTTTGTGGTAGCAACTGCAATGCCGTATTTCTTCGCAGCCTTCGTATCTATCTCGTCGAATCCGGATCCGTAACGGATAACCAGTTTAAGCCTCGGGCTCATCCTCTGCATAAATTCCTCATCCAGGCGGATGCCCATGGTAATCACCGCATCATATTCTGCCCGGATACACGCCGCCTCCTCCAGAGGCATGCAGGTATGGGTTTCCGATTCCCACTGTGTAACCTCAAACCCCTGCTCCCCCAGCATTTTATATGCGGTTCCCTCTCCCTGGGAGTCAAACTCCCTTTGGGAAAACATAATCAGTACGTTCCTGCTCATTGATATCCAAGCCCCTTCTTCCTTTCTCCTCTAATCCGCCTGATAATCCTCTCCCACATTAGCAATGGCTTTCAGCCCTTCCCGGTAGGTGTCAAACAATTTCCAAATCCGTTCATCAAAAGACACTGCCGTGGGCTTGCGGCAGTAATCCCATTTTATAATTCCCCGCTTTACCAGCATACGCTTCTCGTATCTCACCAGCATTTCAATATCCTGGTTAATCTCCAGAATCATGGGAACCGCTGCGTCATATATTTTTCCTGCCTGCTCCTTCTCTCCCGACATATACCGGTCAAAGATATCCTTGAAAACCGGAACCAGCGACACCCCCGGCATAAAGCCTACGGTTCCTCTCTCCATCAAATCAATCATGTGAAGACACATATTTCCGCAGAAAATATCAATTTTCCCTTTTGTGATCTCACGGACACTGTCGATAAAGGGAGCCGCCGGAACGGCTTCCGCTTTGATGGAAAGCTTGTTTTTTACCGAATCACAAATGATACGGATTGCCTCTGCAGTTAATTTCCCGCCTCCGCTTCCGGGTGTATACTGGATGACGCCGGGAATCTCCACGGAATTTAACACAGTAATAATGTGGTCCCGGAGGGCATCCGTGGAGGGCGCTACTACACTGGGAGATAAAATCATAAGTGCATCCGCACCGATCTCCTCATATTTTTTGGCCCTTTTCAACGCCGTTTCCGTGGATCCTGCCGTCACCGACGCAATCACAGGCACCCGGCCCGCCGCTGCCCTTACCGCCACCCGCAGCATTTCCTCGCATTCCTCGTCGCTGAGTTTATAAAATTCCGTCCCGTACCCGAAAAGGGCCATGCCTGCAGAGCCGTCTTTTATGGTGGCGTCGCACATCCGTGCAAAATCTTCGTACTCCACTTCCATGCCGTCTTTGGTAAAAGGCGTCTGCATAATGGGTATAATTCCTCTCATCCCCAATCTCTCCTTTCTGTCTCCAGCATTTTCCTCCAGTTTTCCTCCATATATTCTTTCAGGAAAATGGTTTCGCTGACAGTGTCCACCCGGTTCTGCCCCTCCCACTGGTTGTGGCAGAACTCAATGGCAGCGGCTCCGTCAAACCCTGTCTCTCTCATTCTTTCCAGTACACGCACATAATCAATCTCCGACTCTTGAAAAATAGTCTGCGTGCATTGCCTGGAAGCATTCCGGAAGTGCATATGGGATGCAAAGGGTATCAAATCATCAATCTCCCTCTGCTCGGCCCCGTTCCGGATAAAGTGGGAATAGTCCAAGGTCAATGTCAGCCCCGGAACCATTGCAAGGAGCTTCCTGGCCTTCCCCGGCGTATCCGCCACGGAACCTACATGGGCTTCTACGGAAAGAGTGAGCCCCTTTTCTTCTGCCAAAGCGATCCGGTACTTTAATTCTTCTGCCGCCAGTTCCATGGACTCCTTGTCAAAAGGCATCCCCGGCAATATGGTCATATGACGGCACCCACAGCCTCTTCCATATTCCATTGCCTTACCGAACATCTCCCGGTTCTTTTTGCGAATCTCACGGTCCGGATGGTTCTGGGCCATCCCCAGCATATCCCCCATAAATACAAATAAATCCGTCTGTTCCAGTCCTTCTTCCGCCAGCACCTCCCCCAGGCGTCTTCCATTCTCATAGGGGGCCTCCAGCTCCTTGGCGGTACTAAGATGCCTGCCGTCCTCCTCCCCGTTCAGGGCAATATCGGCCCTGTCAAACCCCAATAACTTAATAAGCTTCAAAGACTTCCTAAATTCTAATAGAGGAAAGGTCAAATCAATTCCGCTTAGCTGCAACTCTTTCATCCTGCCTCCACCCTCCGTCTTATTCATGTAAAAACATCTGTTCCAGCCGGATATCCCTGCCTGTGGAGGCATCCTTCACATGTTCGATCAAGTCCTCCATGTAATCTGCCCACCTCTTATCCAGCTCCGAATCTCCTTCCCGTTCCAAATTTGCCCCATTCCCTTCCTCTGCCTCATAATAAGAAAACAGAAGATTTTCATACAGCCAGATAGAATAGTTTTTCATCCCCCGTCTGGTCATCAAATCACTCAGTTCCGGCCATATACAGTCATGTCTTCTTTTGTACTCTTCTTTATCAGCTCCTTCCTTAAGTTTCATCACCGACACAATACGTTTCAATTCCCATCTTCTCCTTCTCTCTTTTTCTCCATCATAAATTCATTCTTCCTGTTTGTCAACTGTTTTTTGTTAACATTTTTATGTTATCTGATTATTGTTATCAAAAATTGTGTTTACATTTTCGTTTCCGGATGCTATAATGTCTGGGAAAGGACGGGATTTTATGAATAACCTTAAAATTTCTCTGGCGTCAAAAATCGCAAAGGATTTGCGTACCAATATTATTTTAGGTATTTTAGAAGAAGGGCAGCTTTTGAACGAAACGGCCCTTGCAGATAAGTACGGTGTAAGCCGCGGTCCGATCCGGCAGGCCATACAACTGCTCTCCAATGAAGGCATTGTGGAAATTCTGCAGAACGGCCGCACAAAGATTCTGGGATTCCGGCCAAACGAGCTGCAGGATTATTTCAATCTCAGGCTCTATATAGAATCCGAATCCGTCAAAAAAATACTATCACAGCCCGCAGATGAAGACTACTGGAAATGGCTGGACAGTATGAAGGTGCTGCTGGAAAATAATTCTCCCATTTACTCCGGTATTGTCCCTTATGACAACACCTACGGCGAACAGGATATGGAGTTTCATTTTGCTATTGTATCCCGGGCCGATTCCCAGATCTACTCCCAGGTCTGGAAAAATGTTTCCAGCTTGGCTTTGTGCATCTCGGAGCTTCACCGCATGTATTATTCGGAAAAGTTCGTCCATGAAACTAATATTACCATCGCCTGCCACAAGCGCATTCTGGAAGGCCTGCAGAACCGGGATCTGGATTTTATTCTTAAGGAGCTGGCCGAGCATATGGAGCACGGTGCCAAAACCCTGACCCATACCTGGGAAAAGGCCCGGGAAGAGCTGAAGCATAAAAACATGTTTTAAAAATAGACAGGATGGTGACATATAATGTCTGAAAAGAAAAATGACAAACTACAAATCCGTAACAGCACCGTTGATTTCCTTATATTTACAAAGAATGCCCACGAGGAGGGTATTGAAGTTCGAGTACAGGATCATGAAGTATGGTTAACTCAAAAGGCAATTGGACAGCTTTTTGACGTAGACAGAAGCGTTATTACAAAGCATTTAAAAAACGTATATGAAAGCGGTGAATTGTCTGAAGATGTAACTTGTGCAAATTTTGCACAAGTTGCAGATAACGGCAAAACCTATCAATATAAATTTTATTCTTTGTCTGCCATTATCGCTGTAGGCTACCGCATCAATTCCAGCAGAGCCACACAGTTCCGCCAATGGGCAACGAGGGTACTGAATACCTTCGCCAAGCAGGGATATGTACTAGATAAGAGCAGATTGATTAATGGACAAATTTTTGACGAAGATTATTTTGATCACCTGATTTCTGAAATTCAGGAAATTCGTGCCAGCGAGCGTCGTTTCTATCAGAAGATCACGGATATTTACGCCACAGCGATAGATTATTCTCTTGACAGCCAAACTACAAAGGATTTTTTTGCAACTGTTCAGAATAAAATGCACTATGCCGTTCACGGTAACACTGCCGCAGAGGTTATTATGATAAGAGCAGATCATACAAAGGAGCATATGGGACTAACTTCTTGGCGTAATGCGCCCAACGGCAAAATTGTAAAAGCGGATGTTTCAATAGCCAAAAACTATCTATCAATCGATGAAATGCAGGAACTGAACGAAATCGTCACCATGTACCTTGACTATGCGGCTCGTCAGGCACGACGGCATATTCCTATGACAATGACCGATTGGGCATCAAAACTGGATGCCTTCCTGCAATTCAACGATGCTGAAATTTTGCGGGATAAAGGCAAAGTTACAGCAGCCATTGCAAAGGCCTTTGCGGAAAGTGAATTTGAACAGTATCGGATTATTCAAGACCGCTTATATCAAAGTGATTTTGATCGTTTAGTTGCTGACACAGAATTAAATCTAAAGTAAAACTATGATACATTTTTGATACTTTCCAAGGACAGAAAAAGCCCGCTATCAACGCAGTATTGACTGCTTAGATAGCGGGCTGCCTGGTTAAGTATAATTCTAGAAGACGGTTTATCCCCCAATCACATCTCTCATATCATAAAGCCCCGCCGGCTTCCCGGCCAGGAACTTTGCCGCCTGGACAGCGCCTTTTCCGAATACGGCCCGGGAGTAGGCCCGGTGTTCAAAGGTTATCACCTCGTCTGTTCCGGCAAAGATCACATCGTGGTCTCCCACAATAGTGCCGCCCCGGACCGCCGAGATACCAAGCTCCTTCTCTCCCCGCTTCCTGCGCACCTGGCTTCTGTCATAGACGTAGGTGTAAGCACCGTCCTCCGCCTCATTGATGGCATCCGCCAGAGCGATGGCTGTACCGCTGGGAGCGTCCAGTTTCTGGTTGTGATGCTTTTCCACAATCTCAATGTCAAAGCCTGCCGCCGCCAGAGTAGGGGCTGCTTCCTTGAGAAGCTTAATCAGCAGGTTGATTCCCACGGACATATTGGCGGATTTAAGTACCGCCGTCTCCTTGGCCGTCTCTTCCACTTTAGCCAGCTGCTCTTTGGAAAGCCCGGTTGTACACAGCACCACCGGCGTCTTAGTCTTGGCGCAGTAGTCCAAAAGCTCATCTGCCGCTTCCGCATTGGAAAAGTCAATCACCACGTCCGCCTTCACCTTGCAGTCCCCGATGCCGGAAAACACCGGGAAGTCATTTGCAATGCCGTCAAATTTATCCACACCGGCTGCAATCTCCATATCCTTCTCTTCTTTGACCAGGTTTGCAATCATCTGGCCCATCCGGCCATTGCAGCCGTGCATCAGTACCTTTATCATCTTATTTTACCTCAATTCCGAAATCAATCATGGCCTGCTTCAAGTTCTCAAGGTGCTCCGGCTCCATATCCGTCAAAGGCATACGGAGAGGTCCCACTTCCCAGCCCATCAGGTTCATGGCCGCTTTCACCGGAATGGGATTGACTTCACAGAACAGCTGATCTGCCAGAGGAATGGCCCGAAGCTGAATCTCCCGGCTGCCTTCCAGATCTCCCTCCAGGAACTTTGCCACCATATCGTGGGTTTCCTTAGGCGCCACATTGGAAAGAACGGAAATCACCCCGAAGCCTCCCAGAGACAAAAGCGGCACAACCTGGTCGTCATTTCCCGAATACAGTTCGATCTCTCCTCCTGCCAGCTGCATCAGCTTCGCCACCTGGGAGATATTTCCGCTGGCTTCTTTGATTCCCACAATATTCTTTACGTTCTTTGCCAGATATGCAGCTGTCTGGGGCTGGATATTGCAGCCCGTCCGGCTGGGTACATTGTACATAATGATAGGCAGCTTTACGGATTCTGCGATTGCCGTGTAATGGGCAATAAGGCCTTTCTGGGTGGCCTTATTGTAATAAGGCGTCACCACCAGCAGGGCATCCGCCCCGTATTTCTCCGCCTCCTGCGAAAGATAAATGGCCGTCTCCGTACAGTTGGATCCCGTTCCGGCAATCACCGGCACACGTCCTGCCACATGTTCAATGGCAAACCGGATGGCATCAAGATGCTCCTCATGGGTTAGAGTGGAAGACTCCCCCGTAGTTCCGCAGATCACAATGGCATCTGTGTGATTGGCAATCTGATCGTCAATGATCTCCCCCAGCTTTGGAAAATTGATCTCCCGGTTCTCCGTAAACGGTGTGACAATCGCCACTGCCGCCCCCTTAAAAATAGCCATATCCTTTTCCTCCTTACGCTTTGTCATCATATAAATGAGGCAGACCTCTGCGAAGTCTGCCCCTAAAGAATCCCTGATCCGTCTTAAAATTCTTTAGATAGCGCCCCATCAGAAACCAGCTGATGACAGTCGCATGATTCTTTATCATACGCCCAAGAAACGCCCCGCAGGGAGACACTTCTTTCGGCGTCTGCCCCTTTCCCTTTCCCTCTTCTATGCCTGCCATATCCGGAAAGGTACTCTTGGAAGACGCAACCTCTATCCTGTCTGTTTTATTTATACTATTTTAATGTAACATAGAGCCATTTACTTGTCAACGGCCAGTTTCCCCTACTTCAGCGTGTCAATCCGGAATACGTCATCCGCATAGGCATAAAGCTCTTCCCACATGTGAATCCCGGTAAACATCAGATCCGTCTCCTCATCCTTGGTCTCCATCAGCGCCTTCAATTCCTCGCCGGTGACAATGCCTTTATCCAAGAGACCCAGAACCTCGTCCAGAATCAGAATATCGCAGCCGTCCGTACTGAGAACCTTTCTTGCAAAGTTCATGCCGTTGCGGATATTCATGCACTCCTCTTTCTGCTCCTCCGGGGACAGCTCCTGAAAATTCGCATCCGATTTTTCAAAAGAAAACACTTTTATCTCCGGTTCCAGACGCTTGATGAAATCAATTCCCTCTCCGGCTTTTCCCTTCAAAAACTGGATGATAATCACCGATTTTCCCTTGCTTGCCCCGAAAATCGCCTGGCCCAGGGCTGCGGAGGTTTTTCCTTTTCCCTCTCCGCAGAATACGGTAATACGTCCTCGCTCCATCTCACACTCCTTTCCCACTCTACTGAAAAGCGAGTGTATGTGCAGTGTCTTTTTGTCTTTGGGTACTATCATACAACAAACCATTTAAAAATGCAACTTTTATGTATCCAGCCCTCAGCTGTTATTCCTCATACTCTAACTTGCTCACCGAGACTTCGTAGGCAATCCGTTTCTCCGACTCCGTCTCATCTATCTTCTTCACATACTCCCTGCTCTGGATTCTGCCCCAGATCTGGGCATGGCCTCCCACCTCAAAGCCGGAAGCAAACCTGGCATTCCTGCCCCAGCAGATACAGGGAATATAATCCGATTTCCCATAAGGGCGGTTTACTGCAATCAGCAGATCCGCAATCTCCCTTCCAAGAGGTGTTTTGCGGTACACGGGAGCTTTGCAGATATAGCCGTCCAGGAAAATCTGATTGGTCTTGGCGTTTTCCACCTCATCCTCCAGAAATTCCACCTCCCGCGCAAACACAGACAGCACCAGCCTGTTTTTCTTCTCTTCATGCCTGTTATAGGAGCGGAACTGTCCGGCTACCCGTATGTACTCCCCGGTATAATCTTCCGTCACGTCAATGAGACGCTCCGAGATCATCACGGGAATCACGTCTGCAGAATCACTCAGACGCTTCACCATCACGTCCATCATGTAAAACCCTTCCCCAAAGACCTCATGGCTGAATGAAAATTCCGACACAATTTCTCCGATCACAGACACCTGGTTGTTCTCAATTACCTTATCCGACATAACTCATGTTCTCCCTTCTCTTTACGAAGAATTTCTTCCTGTATTTTGGTTATCTTTAGATATATATGCGGCCTTCTTTCCTTTTAGAACCATTTTTTACAAAAATTTTTATTTGTGGTTGTATTCCCTGTCAAATGTGGTAAACTGTATGAGGTTAAAGCTAAGAATTATGAGGAAAAATCGGTTATGAAAAGAGAAGATATCAGAAACATTGCCATTATCGCCCACGTGGATCACGGAAAGACCACGCTGGTAGATGAACTGTTAAAACAAAGCGGCGTATTCCGGGCCAACCAGGCTGTGGCGGAGCGTGTCATGGATTCCGGGGATATTGAACGGGAGCGGGGTATTACCATTCTCTCCAAAAATACGGCCGTCACCTACAAGGATATTAAGATCAATATCATCGACACGCCGGGCCATGCAGATTTCGGCGGAGAGGTGGAACGGGTTCTCAAGATGGTAAACGGTGTCATTCTGGTGGTAGATGCCTTCGAGGGTTCCATGCCCCAGACAAAATTTGTACTCCGGAAAGCCCTGGATCTGGATCTCCCGGTGATCGTCTGCATCAATAAAATTGACCGGCCGGAAGCCCGGCCGGAAGAGGTCATTGATGAAGTTCTGGAGCTTCTTATGGATCTGGACGCCTCTGACGAGCAGCTGGACTGCCCCTTTGTCTTCGCCTCCGCCAAGGACGGTTACGCCCTTGCCAGCCTGGAGGACGAGCCCAAAGATATGATGCCCCTCTTCGAAACCATTGTGAACTACATTCCTGCCCCGGAAGGAGATCCGGAAGCCGGAACCCAGGTGCTTATCAGCACCATAGACTACAACGAATACGTGGGCCGCATCGGCGTGGGAAAGGTGGATAACGGAACCATCCGCATCAACCAGGAGGTTGTGATGGTGAATCACCACGATCCGGAGAAATGCAAGAAAGTAAAGATCAGCAAGCTTTATGAATTTGACGGCTTGAACAAAGTAGATGTGACGGAGGCAGGCATCGGATCCATTGTGGCCATCTCCGGTATTGCAGATATCCATATCGGAGATACCTTGTGTTCCCCCGAACACCCGGTTCCCATTCCCTTCCAGAAGATTTCGGAGCCCACTATCGCCATGCACTTTCTGGTAAATGACAGCCCCTTGGCCGGCAAGGAAGGAAAGTATGTGACCTCCCGCCATCTCCGGGACCGTCTGTTCCGGGAACTGAATACGGATGTAAGCCTCCGGGTAGAGGAAACAGACACCACCGAGTGCTTCAAGGTTTCCGGCCGGGGAGAACTGCATCTTTCTGTCCTGATTGAAAATATGCGCCGGGAAGGCTATGAATTTGCTGTAAGCAAAGCGGAGGTTCTTTACCGGACCGATGAGAAGGGCAAGCGCCTGGAGCCCATGGAACGGGCCTACATCGATGTGGACGAGGAATACTCCGGCAATGTGATTCAGAAGCTGGGAGAGCGGAAAGGGGAGCTTCTGAACATGAGCAGCAACGGAAGCGGCTCTACCCGTCTGGAATTTCTGATTCCGGCCCGGGGCCTTATCGGATACCGGGGCGAATTTATGACCGACACCAAGGGAACCGGAGTCCTGAATACGATTTTCGAAGGCTACGGCCCCTACAAGGGCGATATCCAGTACCGCAAACAGGGCTCTCTTATTGCCTTTGAAGCCGGAGAAGCCATTACCTACGGCCTGTTCAATGCCCAGGAGCGGGGCGCCCTCTTTATCGGGCCAGGGGAAAAGGTTTACGCGGGAATGGTGGTAGGCCAGAACGGGAAGGCAGAAGATATCGAACTGAATGTGTGCAAAACCAAGAAACTGACCAATACCCGCTCTTCCAGCGCAGATGAAGCCCTGAAGCTGACGCCGCCCCGGGTCTTAAGCCTGGAGCAGTGCCTGGAATTTATCGACACGGACGAACTCCTGGAAATCACTCCCAAGTCTTTGAGAATCCGCAAGAAGATCCTGGATCCCACCCTGCGGAAGCGGGCATCCATGAACAGACAATAATGCAAAAAGGCCAGTCCTTCACATACATCAGGACTGGCCCCTTTTATATCTATTTTCCAAGAGCGGATACGAAGAAGTTACAGGTATCTTCCAACAATTTCTCCGCAATCCGGGGTTCCCCCTTTCCCCGGCCATAAGCAGTTCCAAAGTCGTGATCCCCATTCTCAAACCAGCAGGTTTCTACCCTTTGGGCATTCACCGCCATTGCCGCTCCCAGCCTGACTTTCTGCGCATCAACGACTCCGTCTTTCATTCCGGCAGCCAGAAACAGGCTGCCCTTATAAGCGTAAATTGCTTCAAACGGATTTAAGCAAAGCATTTCCTGCAGAAACTCCCCACTCAAATCACAGCTGCACCATTCCAGCTCAATCTTACAATGCCCATTTTTCCCAGCCCTCTCCAAAGTCTCCACATAATGTTCCCTGCCGCCCATACCCTGAACAACGTCAATACTGCAAAGAGCCGGAGCCCAAAGTGCCATGGCTTGTATTTCGGGATGCCTACGGGAAAAGAGCGAAGCCATGCAGCCCCCCATGCTCCAGCCCAGAATCCCTGTTTTCCCATTTTCAATCTTCCAGTTTTTCCTTGTAAACTCCATTACGCTTTCCATATCATCCAGATTATTAGCAGGCGTATATGCCATCATAGGCTCTGTGCTCTCATGATTTCCCGGAAAGTCGAAGCGCATCACTCCAATTCCTGCTTCTGCCATTCTTTCGCTCACTTTTGTATACATGCCGTACTCGTGGCGGGAAGACTGAAATCCATGAGCTGCCAATATCAGAGGAAAGGATTCTCTCTCCTTGGGATACGTGAAGGTAGCCGGGATCCTGGTATTTCTTTTAGATTCTATTTTACATTCCAGCACTTCCATCTGCTCTTTCATTTCCTAATCCTCCTGTGCATTCTTTTTCCAGCAATGGTACGCATACAGGGAATTTACTACACTGATAGATTTCATAATAATAAGCAGAAGCGCCGACGAGGTTCCGGATGCAAACACCATTACCCACATGGCCACCTGCAGTACATTGATAAATACCCACAAAAGCCACTGCTCTGCATAACGCAGTACAAACAACAAGCTTCCAACTACCGAAGCTACTGTAGTCAGAGAATCCATAAAGGCCAGATTTCCTCCCAAAAACTTCAAAACCTGCATGTATCCCAATACTCCCAGGGCCGTTACCCCTGCTGAAACCAGCATCAGCTTCCCACTCATTACCCGGAATTTCACATTTCCATCCTGCTGCGTATTCTTTTTCCAGGTATAAATGCACAAAAGATTCATGGGTACCGAATAGAGAAGGTTATACATAACCTCTCCATACAATTTAATGCCAAAACACATATACGCATACATCAGAGCATTCACCGTCATCAGCCAGATAGCTGAGAGCTTACCCTTTGCCCCTGGAATGGTAGCTAACGTGGCAGTAAGCGTCATAACCAGCATATAGGCGTTGTCTCTATTGATAGCCCATGCAACGACTGCCGCAACAATCACAAATACCTGCCAAAATTTTTCAAACGGTGTCCAATCACTAAAATAATTTTTTATTTTTTCCATTTCCTATATCCCCCTGTTCAAATCCTGTTGCTGCTTTGCTAACCACAGCCGCTGAAACCCGGTTCGCAAACTTTACAGCCTCTTCTACGTTTTTGCCAAGTATCAGAGCTGTGATAAAACCGCCCAGATGGGCGTCCCCTGCCCCGGAAGTACTAACTACCTTCACTTTCTCCCCCGGAACATAGCCACTTACTCCATCTCCGCAAAAATAGGCTCCCCTGGAACCTCTGGTAATGATTACCGTTTCTCTGGTTCTCTCCCAAAGGATTCTGGCCGCATCTGCCACATCTGCCGCACCAGTGTAATCCAGACTCTCCTTTTCATTTACATGGACTACCGGAGACAGCCGATAAATCCGTTCCAGCAATTCCGGATCCAGGGCCGTTATCCTCGGACCTGGTCCAAAGAAAACTTTTAAATGAGGGTTCTCTTCCAAAAATCGGGCAATCACCTCACCGCTGCCGCCCTCCAGGGAATATCCCCCTACAAACACCTGCGTATATTCCCCAGGCTCAATTTCTTCAAACCATTCCCTTTTAAATTCCTTCTCCACTCCAGGTACCGTAATAAAAGTCCGTTCTCCCTCCGCCTCTATCAGGGCAAAACAATGGCCGCTGTCCTTTCCCCTCACCTTAAGGGCAATGGGAAATCCTTCCGACCGCAGGGTCTTGGCTGCCATATCTCCATAGCGCCCCTCTCCCACCGGTACGAAAAGCGTACAGGGAATCCCGTATGCTTTCAACACACGGGCCACGTTCAATGCACATCCTCCCGTACTTACCGTTTCATCCTGCGCCTCCACATCCTGCCCTGAGACAGGCAGGCTCTTAAGCTTTACGCTGATATCCACAACGGCAGAGCCAATTACCAGCACTTTACCCATGAAGTTTTTTCCATCCATTCTCGATAATTTCAACATATCTGTCCCAATCCACATTGTTCTTTTCTGTCAGCACCTTCACATATTCCTCCGAAATCCCGGAAAAGCCCTTCGCCGCGCCGCAGATAGCCGTAGCCATTGCTCCAATGGTATCCGTGTCTCCTCCAAGATTGGCACAGAGAAGCGCACATCTGTCCGGCTCCTCTGCATAATAGGCTACAAGCAATGCGGCAGGTACCGACTGGCACGCCGGCACTCCTGCTCCAATCACATCATAGACAAAGTTTAAGAAAGCCCTTTCGTCCCCTTTATATCTTTCCGCATATTCTATACCAAATTCCACACGGGCCCGGATAGAGGGGCTAAATGTTTCTTTTCCCAAGGATCGGGCATATGACTCAATTTCCAATGCCTTTTCCACAGCCTTTTTCGTATCGCTGCATGACACTGCCGCCGACACCGCTGCCGCAATCATTGCTGCGCTGGCGATTGTAATATCACTCTCATGGGTTTCCCTGGAAATACTGCATACATATTTTGCCAGCTGCTTCTGTTCTTCCATTTCAAAGAGACAGCCCACTGGTGCAATTCTCATGGCTGCCCCATTGGAAAGTGCTGTCTCAGCCACAGATCTGGCGCCCTTTCCTTCTTTTATCAGCTGGAGAGCTGCTTTGGATGTAGGTCCTAGAATGTTGCAGTCAAAAGCATTCTGTTCCTCCGCCCATTTCAAAATATTTAATGCCGTTACATGACCGTCCGGTTCAAAGCCTGTCTGGTACAGACTGTCCAGAATTACCAGAGCTTGTCCCGTATCGTCCGTAAACTGCCCTGCCGTATAATTACAGGCTACCGTATTGTCCTTGGGCCCATCCAGAAACCCCTTAATCTCTCCCAGTATGTTCTTCGTCTTTTCCCTGCTCCAAAGTTCCGCAGGCATACCCATGGCATCCCCCAGTGCCTGGCCATAAAGGGTCCCTTTTATCTTATCTTTCCTTTCCACGTATATTTCACCTCCTTTCACATATTATGTTATTATAATAACATAATATGTTTTGGATGTCTATAGGAAATTGACAGCACATTTCTTTTTTGTTACTATTTTATAAAAAGCACAGATGGGAGTTGTGAACATTGCCCAATCATTCGAAGGTACCTAAATATGAAAAAATTGCTGTTGATCTGGAAAACGATCTGTTAAATCAAAAATATTCCTACGGCCAGCAGCTTCCCAGTGAAACTAAATTGATGGAAATGTATGATGTAAGCCGGATTACCGCCAGAAAGGCCTTGACAGATCTGGAAAACCGGGGATTGATTTATAAAATCCAAGGAAAAGGCTGTTTCGCCTCAGTCTCCAGGAAGCGCCAATCCCTTTTGCAGATTCACAGCTACACCCAAGAGATCCTGAATGCAGGCATGATCCCCAGCCGAAAAATCCTTGCCTCCCGGATACGCCCGACCTCCCCGGAAGAAACGGCGATTCTGGAACTTCCGGCGGAGAGCAAGGTTTTTCATCTGGAACGCCTGGTATTTGCCGACAGACAGGTTCTGTGCAAAACCTGCGCCATCCTGCCTTACCGCCTTTTTCCCCAGATTGAACACTTTGATTTTCAATCCCTGTCACTCTACGATATTATGGAGAAGGAATACCAGGTAAAAATACATCACATTGCTTTGGATCTGTCTCCTGTCTGTGCGGACAGGGCTCTGGCTGCACAGATGCTTCTACAAGAACATACTCCGCTTATATTTACAGACAGTCTCTCTACCACCAAGGCCGGCAACAAAGAGATTCCTGTGGAACTGTCCTACTCCTATTACAATACAGATGTTATTAAGTATTCCGTTGATAAGTACAATTAAGGCCTTGTGAAAAAATAAAAACCCTGCTGAAACCAGTGCGATGCCGCATCTGAATTCCAGCAGGGATTTTATCATTCACCCTTTTTCTTAAAACAATTCCTTCACCGCCGGATAAATCTTCCGAAACTCCTGATATCTCTCCTCATACTTGGCCGCCAGCTCCGGTTCCGGTTCAATGGTATCTACCACCTTCACCAGCTTCTCTGCAATGGCCTCCACGCTTGGGTACGCTCCGCAGCCCACGGCCGCCAGCATGGCCCCTCCCAAGGCCGGGCCTTCCTCGCTCTCTATGACATCCACCTTCAGGTTCATCACATTGGCTATAATCCGCTTCCACAGCGGGCTCTTGGCCCCGCCTCCGCAGATCTTGGTCCGCTCCAGCTTGATCCCTAAGCTCTTTGCCACCTCCAGGGAATCCCGGAGGCCGAAAGCTACCCCTTCCAGAACCGCCTGGGTCATATCCGCCCGGGTGGTATCCATGGACATGCCCATAAACAGGGCACGGGCGTCGGGATTATTGTGAGGGGAGCGCTCACCCATAAGGTAGGGAAGGTAGAACACCCGGTTCTTCCCTAATCTTCCGATATCCGCCTGTTCCCCTGCATAATCCGTGGTTTTTAAGATTTCCTCGCTCCACCATTTGTTGCAGGAAGCCGCACTCAGCATACAGCCCATGAGATGGTAATGGCCGTCCGCATGGGCAAACGCATGAAGGGCATTATTTTCGTCCACCCGGAACTCCCGGCTGGAGATAAAGATAGTTCCCGAAGTTCCCAGGGAAATGTTGCACATGCCTTCTCCCACGGTTCCCGTTCCCACGGCTGCCGCCGCATTGTCCCCGGCTCCGGCAATGATCTTTACCGTCTCCGGCAGTCCCAGTTCCGCCGCCAGCTCCGGTCTGAGCGTACCCACTGCCTGGCTGCTCTCATAGAGCTTCGGAAGCTGCTCTTCCCGGATTCCGCAGATTTCCAGCATCTCTTTGGACCAGCACCGGTTTTTCACATCCAGAAGGAGCATTCCGGAGGCATCGGACACATCCGTGCAGAAGGTACCGGACAGCTTGTAGGCAATATAGTCCTTGGGCAGCATAATCCGGCAGATCCGGGCAAAATTTTCCGGCTCATGCTTTTTCATCCACAGAATCTTGGGCGCCGTAAACCCGGCGAAGGCGATATTGGCCGTATATGCGGAAAGCTTTTCCTTCCCGATCACCTGATTCAGGTAATCCGTCTCCTCCCCGGTTCTCCCGTCATTCCAGAGTATGGCCGGGCGGATCACCCGATCCTCCTTATCCAAGGCAACCAGTCCGTGCATCTGTCCGCCAAAACCAATCCCGGCCACCTGGCTCTTGTCACACCCCAAAGTCAGTTCCTTGATTCCCTCTAAGGTCTGCGCCAGCCAGTCCTCCGGATTCTGCTCCGACCAGCCCGGCTTGGGAAAGTACAGGGGGTACTCTTTTGACACGATTCTTTCAATGGTTCCCTCTTCGTCCATCAGCAGCAATTTCACTGCTGAAGTCCCCAGATCCACTCCAATATACAGCATCTTTTCACCTCCGAAATTTTTGAAAAGGGGAACAGCATATGTTCCCCTTGTTTCTTTACTCCGCCGCCGGATACTCGTTGCAGAGCAGGCGGTAAGGCGGTTCGTCCTCCTCAATGGCCGGGAAACGTCCCACCGGCTCATGGAAACGGTTGTCCGTAGTATCATCGTTGCACATGGAAACCTCCCCGATGAGTACGTCCCCGGATCCCGGAACAACTGCAAAGTTATGGTACTGATGGGGCCACAGGGTCAGGCTCTCCCCAGGCTTCAATTCCACCTGGGTCCCGGCCGGCACATAGTAGGAACGTCCGTCGGAATTTACCAGTACGTCCGTATCCGCCAGTCCCCCTTCTCCGTCGTCATTGTACACCTGAATCAGCAGGGTGCCGCCTCCCCGGTTAATGATATCCTCACTTTTGACCCAATGGAAATGGGTGGGGAAGGTCTGTCCGTCTTTCAGCATAATCAGTTTCTCCGCATAGACCTTTTTGTATTTAGGATTGTTCTGATTCCCGTTGCGGATAGTAATCAAGGCAAAGCCTACCTTATCGAAATTCTCAAGGCCGCAGTCGGTAATATCCCAGCCCAGCATATTGTCCCGGATTTCATCATACTCATGGTTCCTGGCCTTCCACTCCTCCGGCGTCCATTTGCAGAAGGGTGGGAGTTCCACACAGTGTTTTTTCAGCATAGCTTCCATTTCACGGATGCACTGGTTGATTTTTGAACGTTTCATAATCACTATTCTCCTATCTAAGTCCCTGTTTTATAGTTTATCAATAAAGTTCATTCTCACCTTGTAGACCTTGCTCTCCCCCGGTCCCAGGATGGGAGCCGCACAGCCCTCCTGGCCTACCTTGGGGCCGTCCAGGAAGACATTCATAGGCTCAAGGCCCATAACATACTCCCCCTTGCCCAGCATCTTCCACTCACAGAAGAAGGGCAGATCCTCACCGTTGTACCGGATATTGACACCGATCCCCCGCTTCTCATTGAAAATGGTATACTGGGAGGTGCCGTCCTCCTCTCTGCGGATTTTGTGGAAGTAGCAGCGCTCCGGATAGGGATACTGAGGTGCTTCCACCTGCTTCCAGGTATCTGCGTATTTAGCCGCATGTTCCTCTCTGGGAACGGTCTCCAGGCTGTCAAAAATAAGCTTTGTTCCCTCCTCCAGCAGGGGATAGCCGTAGTTCAGATGAAGGGCATAGACAAACTGCCGCTCTCCGAAACCGTGGTTGGTTACCGTATCCGTCAGGACAATGCTGTCATTCTCATATTCAAATTCCATCTTCCGGTGCAGGGTGAGATTCTCTCCGAAAATCCGGGCTTCCCGCATGGTTCCCTCTAAGGTAATGGTGGGATTTTCTCCCTTTACCCCCCGCTCATACTTCACATTTTCCGCCGGCGTGTTGGCGATTCTTCCGTGAAGGCCAAGCTCTTCCCCGTCCTTCACCATGGGATTGCCGAAGTGCTGCAGGCCGCAGGTAGTAAGCATTCCCACAAAGAAATTGCGAAGCCAACGGGTTCCCTGGGCGTCGTAATATTCCGGGGCTACAATCCCGCAGGGTGCCAGGTAATTCATGTTCTTTCCTTTATAACGGACCTGATACAGATCCATGCAGCGGCCCGGAAGCACAGTTGCGGACAGATTTCCGCCGTTGCTGATCTCCATCACCGGAACGCCTTTCTGAAAACCACCGGTGAGTATTCCCTCATGAAGGGACATCAGCTGGTCCAAATCACCGATATGTTCCAGCCTGCTCTGGTATGTTTCGCTCATATTTGCTCTCCTATTCCAGTTCCGCATAAGCCCTCCCAATGCCCCCTCACTAGAACAGCTTCCGGCCGCATCATGCGTCCGTAATCTGTTCTGGGCATTGTCCGGGCTTCTGCTGTTTTTATTCCAGTTCCGCATAAGCCCGGACAGGGCTTCCGCTGTTTTATTTGTGCTCTTCCAAAAATGCTTCCAGCTCCGCCCGGGAAGGAGCTCCCTCCATGGGCCCCTGCCTGCGCACGGACATGGCGCCTGCTGCGTTGGCAAAGAGACCGCATTCCCGGATGCTCTTCCCTTCGATCAAGGCTGTCAGGAAGGCGCCGCAGAAGGTGTCTCCGGCTCCCGTGGGATCTATCTCTTCCACCTGGAAGCTGGGTACGTCTATCACTTCGTCCTTGGTGTAAATCCGGCAGCCTGCCTCCCCGTTTTTCAGGATAACAATCTTTCCCTGGGACGCCCACTGCCTGCAGCCCTCATCGTCTGTGGCTGCTCCTGTGAACATAACGGCTTCCGACTTGCTGGGCAGTATCAGATCGGCACGCTCCAGCACCGGCATGCAGAGCCTGCGGATCTCCTCCACGCTTAAGGCCTCCGGCCGGATATTGGGGTCAAAACATACCTTGGTCTCCGGGGATGCCTCCCGCACCATTTTGTATACGGCCTCGGCACTGTCCTGATTGGTGGACATAGTAAAGCCGCTTACGTGAATCCACTTGGCTCCTTTGATCTTCTCCATATCCACATCCTCCGGAGTGAGCATTCCCGGGGCTGCATGATGGACATGGTACAGAAAGTTTCTGCTCCCGTCGGAGTAGTAGCATACAAAGGCCACACCTGTGGAGGCTTCCGGATGAATCCGTACCATGGAGCAGTCCGCACCGCTCTCCTCCAGGCGGTTGGTCACACAGCGGCCGAAGCCGTCATTTCCTACCACACCGATCATGGCACATTTCGCACCCAGCTTTGCAGCTGCATTCAGCATAATGGCTGCATCACCGCTTGGGTACGGGCCGGTAAAGTCCGCAGGTGCATCCAGCGGTTTGTCCAGCTCTTTGCGCATCACTTCACAGATTAAGGGGCCCATTGTTACAATATCAAATCCCATACTTGTATCCTCCTGCTGTTTCCAAATCTGTTTTTATTATACTACTCCCCGATTACATCCACAAATATTTTTCTGGACTGGGGACCGTCAAATTCCATAAAGACGATCTCCTGGGCCTCCCCCATGGTCATCTTTCCGTTTACCAGGGAGAGAACCGTATTGTTTCCTACCAGGATGGAGCGAAGATGCCCGTAGGCGTTGGCCGAGGTCCTTCCGTAGGTGGGCAGGAAATGAGCATGGGAATACTCGTCGTCGTCATTGACCAGACGGTGCAGCAGCACATCCAGATCACTTAAGATACAGTCCAAAGGCTCCGTTACGGTAATGGCACAGTTGGTGTGGGCCGTCACTACGGATACAATGCCGTTTCTTACGCCGGAATCCGCCACCAGCTCCTTCACCTTGTCTCCGATGTATTCTGTGTAATACTCATCCTGGGTCATAACAAAAAATTCGTAATGTTTAACCATCCCTACACCTCCATTCCCATAAACCGCATTGCATTCTCTCCCATAACCATAGCCCGCTGCTTCGGGCGCAGGTTCAGGGCTTCCGTGGCCTTCACCATACGCTTCTGCTCGATCCGGGGATAGGTGGAGCCGAACATCACCTTGTCGTAAAGCATCCTGTCAATCCAGTATTCCCCCAGCTGATCATTGAAGGTGGTCTGGAAAAACTGCTTGGGAGAGTCAAAATAAAGGAGAGCCGTATCTGCATAGAGATTGGGATACTTTAAGATCAGCATCGCCGTCTCCCGGGTCCAGGGCCAGCCGAAATGTCCCAGGCACATGCGGAGATCGGGATATTCAATGGCCACTTCCTCAAAGTTCAGAGGATTGGAGTACTTGGAGGGACTGTTCTTTACCCAGGTCATTCCTGCCTCAAAGAGAATGGGCTTGTTGTATTTGAGGCAGAGCTGGTAGATGGGTTTCATTATGGGATCTCCCGGCATAAAGTACTGCATGGCGGGGCTTAATTTCAGGCCTTTCATATCAAGCTCCGTAAAGGCTTTCTCCAGCACTTCCGCTGCGTCTTTTCTGTGAGGATCCACGCCGGCGAAGCCTATCAGGCGGTCCGGATAGATATCTGCCAGCTTTTTCACTTCCTCATTGGATACAATGACGCCCCCTGCCCTGGTGGTGACATCTTCTGCGGAGAGAACTGCTTTGTCAATTCCCGCCGCATCTAACTGGGTGATAAAGAGGCTCAAAGGCCATACATGCTGCTTGTAAAGAAAGTACTGTTCTCTTCGAAATTCAATTTTTTCCGGGTCTTCACAAATCTCCTCAAAGAATCCCGGGAATGCGTGTATATCAACTACCATCTTATTCCATCTCCTGCTATTGCTTTGTTTGCCGGTTCTAAAAAAACCGCCGGGGACACATCAATCTATAAAACCGATTGTCCCCGGCGGTCCGTTTCATTCTAATAAAACTGCTTATCTGTAGTCAGCAGAATTGTCTTTGTTTACTACAGCTGCGCCTGTGTCAACGTCTGTCTCGGACAGAGTTCCGCCGGTTGCCAGAGTATATGCCGCACGAACAGCGCCATCACCCATGTTTGCAGGATTCTGTGCCATTATGCAGTACAGATCGCCATTGTCAACCTGATCCAGAGTTACGCTGGAGGCGTCAAATCCAACTGCTACGCCTTCCCAATCCTTGTTTGCCGCTACTGCGTTGCCAACGCCTACTGCGCCCGGCTCGTTGTTGCCATATACGCCTACAACACCCTGGGAAATGAAGTTCTCTGCTGCTGCCTGAGAAGCTGCAACCTCAGAATTTCCATACTGAACCTCAAGGATATTGAAGTCGGTTCCCTCGAATGCGTCGATGAAGCCCTGGCTGCGGTCTACAGAAGTCTGGGTTGCATTGGAGAATGCCACAACTCCGATATCGCCGGACTTGATTCCCTTCTCCTCAAGACCTTTCAGCATCTGCTCGCCGGCCTGCTTCGCTGCTGCGTAGTTGTCGGTACGGAAGGCTGCGGATGCCTCAAGCTCTGCCGCAGAGTCAACGTAGATAATCTTGATTCCTTTGTCCAGAGCGGTCTGCAGGGTGTCAACGATAGCTACCGGGTCAACGGCTGCCACGCAGATTACATCCGGCTCTTTTGCGATAGCGTTGTTCAGAACCTCGATCTGAAGAGCGGTATCCTTGTGATCCGGCTGCATCCACTCATACTTTACGCCCAGCTCTGCTGCAGCTGCACTTGCACCCTTGTCTACGTTTACCCAGTGGCTGTCAAGGCCATCCATGGTTACCAGGATAACGCTTACGTCTGCGCCGTCCGCTTCCGGAGCATCTGCGGGTTCCTCTGTCTCAGCAGGAGCCTCTGCAGGCGTTTCTGTCTCAGCAGGTGCTGCGGGAGCCTCTTCCTTCTTACCGCAGGCGGCAAGAGATGCAACCATAGCTACTGCCATAATCGTTGCCAGTAATTTCTTTTTCATAGTTACTTTTTCTCCTTTACTTTGATTTTTATATCAAAGCCCTCCCAGGCCTTAATACCAATTTTATTTTGCTTTCTTCTTTCCGGTACGGGTTACAACGTCCAGCATAACGGCTGCAATAACAATAACACCAATGATAATGTTACGAAGAGCTACCGGCGCTCCTACGAACTGCAGACCGTTCTGCAGGATTCCCCAGATACCAGCTCCGGCGATAACACCTGCCAGAATACCGGTTCCTCCCAGAGTAGAGATACCGCCGATAACGCAGGCCGCGATGGCATACATCTCATAGGTGGTTCCTGCGTCCATGGTTCCCATACCTGCCGATGCCAGAAGAATCAGGCCGCAGAGGCAGGAACAGAAGGAGCTGATAAGATACGCAATCAACGTCGTGCGGAAGGCATTGACGCCGGACAGCTTTGCCGCCTCCAGGTTGCTTCCGATAGCATAGATGTGACGCCCCGTGCGGGTCTTGCTCAACAGGAAATTCATAATGATCCACAGAATAATGGCAATCCATACGGTGCTGTAAATCGTCAGGAAGTTGTCATAGTACAAAAGGTTGCGGAAGCCCTGGGCGTCGGATCCGATAAAGTCCGTATTCCGGTTGTTGTTGACCAGCTGTGCCAGTCCACGGGCTACCGTCATGGTACCTAAGGTTGCGATGAAAGCCGGCAGATTAATTTTTGCTACCAGAATGCCGTTCACCACGCCTACGGCCAGAGAAAAGACCAGGGTGATCACGCAGGCCAGCAGGGGATTCATGCCCCGACTCATGAGGGTTCCGGCCGTCATACAGGCCATACCTACCACAGAGCCTACAGCCAGGTCGATATTGCCGGTTATGAGGACAAAGCCCTGGCCGATACCGATGATCAGCGTCGGCGCAATCTGGCGCAGCAGGTTCTGAATATTATTCCCGGAACGGAACTGCGGACTCAATACGCTGAATATGAGAAACAGGATAAAGAAACCAATGGCCGCCGTAACTACGGACCGTACTCCACGCGCCGCCATCTTGCGGCTGAACCAACTTGAATTATTCTTATTCATAGCTATCTACTCCTTATATTTTTGCTTCAAATTCCGTCGCATAAGCCAAAATCTTGTCTTCCGTAGCCTCTTCCGGGGAAAGCTCTCCGGTAATACGTCCATCGCACATGACAATAATCCGGTCGCTGATTCCCATAACCTCCGGAAGCTCCGAGGATACGAACAGCACCCCTGTGCCGTTTTTCTTCAGCTCATTCATCAGGTTATAAATCTCAACCTTGGCTCCTACGTCCACACCTCTGGTAGGTTCGTCAAAAATCACAACCCTGGAATTTCTGGCCAGCCACTTTCCGATAACCACCTTCTGCTGGTTTCCTCCGGACAGGCTCTCTGCATTAATTTCTTCTGTGGAAAGCTTAATGCTCAAATTAGAAACCGCCTTATCCACCAGCTCTTTTTCTTTCTTCGTATCCACCTTCCCGATGGCGTTGCAGAGCCAGTCCAGATTGGGAAGCGCCAGATTATCCCGGACACTTAACTTGGTACACAAGCCATCCTTTTTCCGATCCTCCGGAGCAAGCACAATGCCTGCTTTAATGGCATCGATAGGTCTATTTATAGTTACGGTCTGCCCGTCCAGAACAATCTCTCCGCTGTCCTTGGAATCAATACCAAAGATCGCTCTGGTAGTCTCGGTACGTCCGGCTCCCATAAGGCCTGCGATTCCCACAATCTCACCTTCATAAAGTTCCAGGTTCACATCCCGGACCATTCTTCCGGCATTGAGGTGGCGAACCTCAAAAATCTTCTTCCCCTTCTCACAGGATACCCTGGGGAACTTCTCGGTAATCTCCCGGCCTACCATGAATGAAATGAGCTGATCCATGGTACAGTCCTGAAATTCACCGTTCATAATAAATTCACCGTCACGGAGTACCGTCACCCGGTTAGACACATGGCTCAACTCCTCCAGCCGGTGGGATATGTACACGATTCCGCAGCCTTCACTCCGGAGCTGATTGATAATCCGGAACAGCTCGTCAATTTCCTTGGCTGTCAATGCAGAGGTGGGCTCATCCATAACCAGAATCTTGGCATGAATGGAGAGGGCTTTCGCAATCTCTACCATCTGCTGCTTGGATACAGAAAGATTTCCTACAATCTCATTGGGATCCAAATCAATTTTCAGGGAGTCCAGAACCTCCTTAGTCTTCTCGACCATCTCTTTGTTGTCCAGTGTAATACCCTTCTGGGTCTCCCGGCCCAGAAAAATATTTTCTGCAACGGTGAGATGGCGGCACATATTCAGTTCCTGATGGATAATGGCGATACCCAGCTCATGAGCCTTCTTCGTATCCAGATCGCCGTACTCTTTTCCGAATACCTTCATGGTCCCTGAATCGCGGGTATAAACGCCGCTTAAAATTTTCATCAGCGTAGATTTTCCCGCACCGTTCTCACCCAGCAAGGCCATAACCTCACCAGACTTCAGATTAAACTTTACATCTTTCAGAACCTTGACCCCGGCAAAGGACTTATTGATATGCTCCAGCTCAACAATATACTCTTCCATCTTCTATATTCCTTTTCCGAAATTTAATGTGTTGCGCTGTCATTCAAACAGCTTCTCCCTCTTCAGTTACGTTCTTAAGTATAACATTGCTGATTTCTCATTTTTAGGTGCATTTATTTTGATCAGTGGGGTGTTTCTTTCGAACTTTTTCTGCATTTTCGTCATTATGTGCAACTCTCTTCACCTGCTTTTGTGCAAAGTTTATAAAAAAATACAGCCACGTTCTCTCCCATGGCTGCATTCTCTTCCTTCTTCTCAATCCGGAAATATCTCTTCCCGTTTCATACGGGCTTCTTCAAAATGCTTTCTCGTATATTCGGCTGCCACCCTTCCCTGCTCCACCTGGATAAGGCGATCCGCTATATACAAGGTATCGTAAAGCTCCGTATTCAGCACCAGCACCGCAATTCCGCTGTTCCTAAGTTTTACTAGAAGCTCCAGTACAATTCCTCTCAAATAAACATCCATATCTGATAAGGGCTGCAGGCATACCACCAGATCCGGCTTCCCTATGAGACAGCGGTAATACACCAGGCGGCAAAGATCCTGCTTGGGCAGATGATACAAATCCTTCGCCGCTATAGCCTCTCCGATCTCCTCCCGGTATTCCAGAAACACGCTTCTCCTCAGCTGCTTCTTCTGCCAGAAAAAAGGGATCCGTTCCGCCAGCAGAAGGCAGAGATTGTCCAGAAAACTCATCTCCGGAAAAAGCATGGTCTGAATGGCATCCCGCTGTATCAGAGCTATACGCTTTCCCCGCATACGGACATTCAGCTCCGGATAAATCATGCCCTTTAAGGGCTTCTCCTCCGCCCCCAGAATATCCATCACCTCATCCAGAATGGTGTTGTTCTGGTCAAACAAAAGAACATTCTCTCCCTGGTGAATGCACAAGCTCAGATCCCGGATATGCTTTCCCGCCACGTGTTCCAGTTCCAGCACCATCTCTCCCGGATTGCTGTTCTGGGTCTCCTGCTCCAGCTGCTTAAGTTTATCATAGGTATAATTTGCAAATACTTTCGATATGTGTTCCCGGATGGTTTCCCGGGAGGTGAACACCTTCTGAATGGTCCCCTCTTTAAAAATCGCCAGGCGGTCGCAGACCGGCCGAAGCACTTCATGATGGCTGTAAATATAGAGAAAGGAATGCCCCTGCCTGGCCAGCCGCTGAATCAGCCCGTGAAAGCGGGACAATTCCTCCACACTGAGAAGGTCCGAAATTTCCCAGAGAATAATGAGATCATCTCCTGCCACAATCGCTTTTAAAACCTCCGTCACCAGACGGTCAAAGGTCCCCAGATTCTTTATCAGCGTCTTCGGAGAGAGATGGATGTCCATATCCTGCAGCACCCGCCTGGTCTCCGCCTGAATCAAAGATTCCGGCACAACAAATTTCCGGAAGCCTTCCCGCATGACAAAGAGATTGTCTGCCAGGAACAGTTCATCAATCAGCCGGCTCTGCCGGCCGATAGTGGTCACCCGGTTCCGGCGGCCGCTGCTCTCTTCCTTGCTGTTTACCAGCTCTTCCATAAAAAACACCTGGCCGTTCTGAATAGGCCGGTTCCAGCAGACCAGTTCCACCATTTTATCAATTCCCGGCTGCTCCAGACAGAGGATTCCATAAATCTCTCCCTCAAAAATCTGCATGCTCAGATAATTCAACTGCCGGGCCTCTCCGTCCTGGCAGAGAATATGCTCCATCCGGAGAATTTCTTTCTTCATCTCTGCGCCTCCGCCCTTTCCTGAATGATTTTCCGATCCTGCTCGGAAGTGCGGGGCAGCGTAATCTCCACATCCGTTCCCACATCCTGGGTAGAAAAGACCGTCACGCCATAGTCCTCTCCGAAGAGCATTTTAATCCGGTTATTCACATTCCCAATGGCAATGCCTCCCCGGCTCTTTCCCCGGATGCTCCGCTCCGTCATCTGCCCGTTGATCCGGTTCAGCGTCTCCTGAGGCATACCGATTCCGTTGTCCGACACCCGGATCAAAAGGCGCTTTTCCGTCATCATCATGGAAATCGTCACTTCACCCTGGCCAATCTTCTGCTCGATACCATGGATAATGGCATTTTCCACCACAGGCTGGAGGGTTAGCTTGGGAATCAGGCATTTTACTGCATCCTCCCGCTCCTCCTCCGGACACTGGATCTCCAGCCGGATCCGCTCCCCGAAGCGGTACTGTTGGATGTAAAAGTATGTCCGGATATTGTCTACCTCCTGCTCCACCGTCACCAGATTTTCGATATTGCTGATGGTGTAGCGGAAAAAAGAAGCCAGGGACTCACACATATCCGCCACACTGTTAAGGCCGGACATGAGGGCTTCGCTCCGTATGCTTTCCAGAGTATTGTACAGAAAATGGGGATTGATCTGGTTCTGCAGGGCCTGGTACTGGGCCTGGCGTTTACTCATTTCCAGATTTGTGGAAACCTCCATATATTCCTGAAGTACTTCCGTCACCAGCCGCATCTGCCTGTTATAAGGCCACTGGATACGGGGAGCCATATCCCCCCGGGCCTGGTTTGTAAGCTGGCCCAGTTTTCTGGTAGTATCCTTATAAGGCTTCCAAATCCAAATATAACCCATAAACAGAAGCACAGCCAGGAGAGCCAGAAGGAGCAGCAGCAGAATGCACACAGACATATCTGGATCGTTAAGAACCATCAGAAACGCAATGATAAATACCGCCGCAAAGACAAGCCCCAGAGCTGCGGCCAGATAGGACAGGCGGACGGAAAGCAGATTTTTCTTCTCCATAGCATCCTTTCCTAGGAATACAGATTCCTATATTCTTTCGGACTGATGCCCGTAATTTTCTTAAAGGTTTTGGAAAAACGCTTATAGTCGTTCATTCCCACGGCCTTCCCAATCTGTTCAATGGTATCCCCGCTTCTCCTAAGCAGCCTCTTGGCCTCATCAATCCGCACATCCGTAAGGTACTCCAGGAAATTCTTCCCCGTCTCCTTCCGGAATAAGGTACTGAAATAACTGCTGGAAAATCCTGCCTGGGAGCTGACCTCCTCCAGGCTTAAGCTTTCCGCATAATGCTCCTGGATATACTGCTTGGCCTGGTTGATGGGGCGCATTCTCTCCGCCTCATACCAGCCTACGGCCTCCTCGATATTTCTCCTGCAGGTCTCTGCCAAAAAGGAAAAGAGGTTTTCCCTGCTGCTGCAGAGAAGGGACTCCCGGTAAAACCGGGCCTCCATCCCGTCCCGGTCTGCAAAGCGGAATTTCTCCTGGAATATGCTGGACAACAGAAACAGCCGATAGGAATCCTGCACCAGGCGGAGCATCTGGTTTCCGTTCAAGCCTAGGGAAAGGGCGGATCCCTGAAGGCCGGACACAGCATCTTCCATCTGTTCCGGCTTCTGCAGATCCAGGCACTGGCGGGCAATCCTGCTGAAAGGCTGGTAGAGAGAATCTTCCTCAAACTTCTTGTTTTCAGGCACTTCCTCCAGAAAGAGATTGTTCCGCACCAGCAGACGCTGTCCCATGGCAAGTTCTGCCTCCTTCATACATCTGGGAAGCTCCTCCACGGAAGCCGCAGCATGTCCCACCGACAGGTGAAACCGCATATGCTCAAACACATGGAGCTCCATGGAAAGGCTGCTGATCAGGGCCTCTAGCTCATTCAAAAGCTTGCTGCCATTCTCCTCCCGGTAATTTAAGATCCCCGACGCCTTCCTGTCCTTATAAAAAACCTCGCTGTCAATACACAGAGGACTGATATGCCGCTCAAACAGCCCTTCCAGCTTGCCGCTTAAAACCTCCATTACATTGCTCACATAATCTTCATTCAGATGCCGGTTCTCCTTCACGTCTGCATGAATGAGAAAAATCTGAAAATGTCCTCCCCCAAAATGGTAACGGTATTTCTCATTAAAATCCTCCAGATTCCTGGGAATCTGTCCTGTCTCCAAATCCTGCCACAGGATCTCCCGCAGCCTTGCCTGGGTGGCAGCCTGCTGCTTCTGCTGCTCCAGATCTTCCTCCGCCTGGGTCTTATGCTCCAAGTATCTCTGGCGCACTTTCTGCAGGGTAGCGTTTAATGCCTCCCTGTTCACCGGTTTTAGAATATAATCGCTCACCCCGTAGCGGATAGCCGTCTGGGCGTACTCAAAATGAGAATACCCGCTGATAATGATAAACTCCATATCCGGATATATGGTTCTGGCCCGTTTCAGAAGTTCCATGCCGTCAAATCCCGGCATCCGTATATCTGTCAGCACCAGATCCGGCTTCTCCGCCTCGATCATCTGAAGAGCCTCCAGCCCGTTGGACGCCGTACCCACCAGACGCATTCCCATGCCCTCCCAGTCAATCAACTGGCAGATCAGCTGGCATACTTTATATTCATCATCTGCAACGATCACTCGAATCATGTATTCTCTCCTCTCTGATAATACGCACTGAGGTCTGCCCTTATTATATAGAAAGAAAAGAAAAATAGCAATCTTTAAAGAAAATCTGCCATAAAGGCCGGAATCAGCACTTTATGGCAGATTTTTTACACCCTATACCTCAAACATCAAATCCCCATAAGAAGGCATGGGCCACATTTCCTTATCCACAATCATCTCCAAGGCATCCACCGGAGCGCGAAGCCCGGCCATGGCCGGAACCACCACGTCATGGAAATAATGAGCAAGCTCCTTTCCTTCCGGTATGCTCTCTGATTTCCTGTCCAGAACCGCAAGTTTCCCAAGGGCATCCTTGGTTTCCTTCAAAAGATCGGAAGTTTCACTAAGAAGCTCTGCCTGAACTGCGGCTTCCACACCTGCAGCCGTCACGGCATTCACCGTATCCGCCAGGGATTTGGTATATTTGACCACAGCCGGAATGATCTGCTTGCTGGCAATATCAATCATGGCCTTAGCCTCAATATTAATAGCCTTCGCATAGGTCTCATACTGAATCTCAGCCCGGGCCTCCAGCTCCGCCCTGGTAAACACCCGGAAGCGCTCAAACAGAGCTACCGCCTTATCCGTAGTCAGGGCCGGAATGGCATCTACCATGGATTTCAGGTTGGGAAGCCCTCTCCTGGCTGCTTCCTCTACCCACTCGTCGGAATAGCCGTTTCCGTTGAAAATAATTCTCTGATGGTCATTCAAATATATCTTAATCAGATCATGTACGGCCGTCTCAAAGTCATCCGCCTTCTCAAGAACTTCACAAGCCTCCGCAAAGGCCTCTGCCACAATGGTGTTCAACACCGTATTGGGCGAAGCAATGGAGTCCTTAGATCCCACCATGCGGAACTCGAATTTGTTTCCCGTAAAGGCAAAAGGTGAAGTCCGGTTCCGGTCCGTAGCATCCTTGGTCAGATCCGGCAGGGTCTTCACACCTGTCCTCAGCTTCCCTCCTGTAAGAGAATGAGTGGCCGACCCAGTGCTCACCAGCTGTTCTACTACGTCCTCCAGCTGTTCCCCCAGAAATACGGAGATAATGGCAGGAGGCGCCTCGTTGGCCCCCAGCCTGTGATCGTTGCCCACATCCGCCGCCGACTCCCGGAGCAAATCTGCATGGGTATCCACCGCCTTCAGGATACAGGCCAGCACCAGCAGGAACTGCACATTCTCATGGGGTGTGGTTCCGGGATCCAGAAGATTGATTCCGTCGTCCGTGGTAACAGACCAGTTGTTGTGCTTTCCGGAGCCATTCACCCCGGCAAAGGGCTTCTCGTGGAGCAGGCACTGCATTCCGTGACGGCAGGCCACCATTTTCAGGGTCTTCATTACAATCTGATTGTGATCCACCGCCACATTGGCCTCCGCATAAATGGGGGCCAGCTCATGCTGTGCAGGAGCCACCTCGTTGTGCTGGGTCTTGGCCGTCACCCCCAGCTTCCAGAGTTCTTCATTGACTTCCTTCATAAAGGCCGCAATCCGCTGGCGGATATTTCCGAAATAGTGATCCTCCAGCTCCTGGCCCTTAGGGGGCATGGCGCCGAAGAGGGTCCGCCCTGTGTAAATCAGGTCTTTTCTCTGGAGGTACTTTGCTTTGTCAATCAGGAAATATTCCTGTTCCGGCCCTACGGAAGGCGTCACCTTCCTGGAGGTGGTATTTCCAAACAGCCGCAGAAGCCGCAGCGCCTGGGTATTGATAGCCTCCATGGAACGCAAAAGCGGCGTTTTCTGGTCCAGGGCTTCTCCGGTGTAAGAACAGAATGCCGTGGGAATACACAGGGTCGCCCCGGCCGCATCCTGCCGCACAAAAGCCGGAGAAGTGCAGTCCCAGGCCGTGTAGCCCCTGGCTTCAAAGGTAGCCCGCAGGCCTCCCGACGGGAAGGATGAGGCATCCGGCTCGCCTTTGATAAGTTCTTTTCCGGAAAAACTCATCAGTACTTTCCCCTCCACGTTCGGGGCGCTGATAAAGGAATCGTGTTTCTCCGCCGTCACTCCGGTCAAAGGCTGGAACCAGTGGGTGTAATGGGTAGCCCCTTTCTCAATGGCCCACTCCTTCATCTCATGGGCAATCACGTCGGCCGTAGCCAGGTCCAGTTCTTTTCCCTCCTCGATGGTTTTCTTCAGCTCCCGGTACACCTTCTTGGGAAGGCGCTCCTGCATCACCCCATCATTAAACACATTGGAACCGAAAATCTCTGCTACATTGGTAAATTCGCTCATAATCTCCTCCATCCTTTCCGATTAACCCCAGAGATGCCCTGCTTATAAAACACAGCATCCCAGGCAGCGAAAAACGAGGGCGCTCCGCTTTCCGGAACGCCCTCGTTCTGCTCGTTTTTTTAATCTTTCTATACGATACACCAATTTGGGGGGAAATGCAAGGGGAATTTTTGTGGTATAGCAGTCAAACATGATTTTTGATATTTTGTGTTTCTTTATCAGATTGATTGCCAGCTTCCGAACCATGTTCAGGTTTTGCTGTATATTTTTGTCCTCGATTCTCCACTGGTCTTCTGAAAAATGGACATCTACATATGTTCCCTCAATTCCGCACAAATATCACGTCCACCATAGATGACACGAACAACTGTAACTATGCCCTTCTTCTCATCCGGAATATACAGGATTACAAAATTATCTACTGGCATAATTCTTAGTCCACGAGAATGCCATGGCTTTTCTTCATAGGTGCGAAACCTTTCCGGCATTTGCTCAAGCCCCATAATGCTTTTTTCCAATCTGTCAAGCTGTCCGGATGCGTTCTCTGGGACAAGAAGTTCAAAAGCTATATATTCATAAATTTCCCTCAGATCCGTTTCCGCTTGTGCAGAAATCTCTATCGTGTAAATCATAAACCATAATCCTTGCGAATATCTGCAAACACTTTAGCTGCTGCTTCCGTTCTGCCCTCCAACATATCCGCATATCCCTTCTCCAATTCCGCATCCAGCTCTTCCTTGGTAAGCGTGCCCATTGTCACAGGCCTGGCTACGGGCAGTTTCACGTCAAACGGAAGTCCTCTTTGAAGAATAATTTGTTTATAAAACATATTGATTGCATTGGATACCGGAATACCAAGTGCTGTCAGAATGCCTTCTGCCTGTTCTTTGACGTCCGGCTCAATTCTTGCATATAGATTTGCAGTTTTAACAGCCATAGAAAAATCTCCTCTCAGATTGAAAATTTTCTTTTCCTTATTATACACATTTGTGCGTACAATAGCAATTCATTTTTGCAAACAGGATATGGGTATGGATAACAGATGAAAACTGTTTAAAGCAGTGGAGTTTTTAGTTTTTACAATGTTTAGTACCTCTACAACTGTTAAAGACGGGATTATATAATAACACTCTTTCCATATCTTCTTTAAAACGCAAATTTCTTCCCATAGTCTTCCGTAATCTGCGCTCGTTTCAGCAAGTCTTCTATTCCGTTTTCACTGAAGACTCCATTACGTTCTGCATCTGAAGCCCCATACCTCAACTCATACCGAGACTCCACAAATCCTCTCCTGCTCCTTCCTCTGCTCCTGCTCTTTGATAACCCTCTCCGTTATTTCCATCACCGTATTCCCAATCCCAGGCCCAGACTTCTTCCCCGGATCTGAGAACAGCTTCCCTATGGGACTCACGGCCATGGACTGATTCCAGATATCCGTGACGGCCTGGCTGATTCCCTTTAGGACCCCCTCACCCAAAGCTGCGTTTCCCTTGGACAGCCAGTCCGCATTGGCGCAGAGCTTCCGCTCTGCGACGCTGCTGGCCGTGAAAAGTTTATTATTGATATAGCTCTGGCCTGTGGTGACCTTCCGCACCGTCCCCGCAGTCTTCACCCTTCCGCTTACGTTCTGCCTGGAGGTTCCCTTGCTGGTCTGGCTGCTGGAGGACACCGTGTTCTTTGTGGTTGTCACCGTCTTCTTTGCAGCGCTCTTTATGGCCGATGCCGCCCCGGATTTCACTGCGGATTTGGATGTACTTAGCTTGGCCGTGGCTTTCTTTCCCGCCGCCGTTCCGCTAATCCAGGCATAGGGAACCAAGGACAAGCTGATGCCTCCTGCTTCCCCTTTGGCTTTCTTCCTCATAAAAGAAACGCTCTACTCCTGCAACCCCTTTCAACAGATTCTATTGCATCATACCTGTTTATTACTTCCCTTCATAAATAGTCCCCAAAAAGTTCCTCATACGTATATGTTACCTCTTTGATATTTTCATCCGCCTGTTCAGCCGCCGCAAAGTAGTCTTTCGTCAATTCGTTAAATTGTTCTTCTGTAACTCTGAAATAATAGACCATTACTGCCTCATCGTAATACGCCTCTGCCATCACGGCATCTGTAAACATGTACCCCTCGTTTTTTACAAAATATAATGGGAGTCCTATCATATACCACATCTCTTCCATATTTTTCTTCCGGTTAAAATCATTTACCCAGTAAAAGTCCACCTCCATCTCTGTTTCTCCATATTCATCCAGCTTCACCAGAAGATTCCGGCTTCCATCCCAATCCCAACGCACCGTTCTTGTGCCATTCAACCGATAATAACTATTAGTCATGCTATACCACAATACAACCTCTTCCTTATCGGGTAAATAATCAAATACGCACACAAAATTCCTCTTATTTGATATACATAGTTCTGGGGCAGTATCACTATCTATATCAAAAAAATAAAAAACGTTAGTTTCAAAATCATGAATATCTGCAGAAACATCTTTGGCGGAATAATCCTTAAAATATACCCAATTTCTTATGTCCGGATCATAAAACATAAATTCGTTATCTAAAAACTGTTTAAACTTTTCCTTGTAAAAATCGTACTTTTGGATATCTCCTTTCTCAAATTCGCTGTAGAAGTCAATTTCCCCATAAATTTCCTTTAAGGTTTCAAAAACTGCATCCGAGCTATATTCCATATCGTTATATGGAAATTTTCTGAAATCCTCATAGATTTTAAGCTTCCTTTTGCCTACGATGCTTTTGGGAAGCGAACATTTTCGATTGTTTTTCCTGTATTTGTTTAAATCCTTTTTGATATTGTTCTCGATTGTCACTTTTGAAATTTCCTTCGCATTTTCTTCTATGCCGTTGCTTAAATAGTCATCCGCAGAATCATAGCCATTTAAAATTCTAAAAACTATGGCTATAACCGCCGCTGTAAATACTGCGCTTATAAGTTTCCTTCTTTTCCCCATCTTCTCACCTCGTACCTTATAAAAGTCATTGCGATTCCTTTTCCATCACAATTAAATGCCGCAAAAAATATTCCTCTTTTTTAAAATCCAATTCATGTCCCGCAAATTCAATTACATTGCCTTCTGAACTTTCCTCTGCAAAAGCTTGCGGACCTCTTGCATTGCTGGACTCTGGATAAGCAATTCCCGTCTGAATAAACCCATTTTCCACGTCAAAGCTAACAATGTCACCCGTGTTATACGGCTGACCGTCAGGATACGTATTATATGAATGCGCTTTTAAATCTGTCACCACGCACTCAATAACCTTTTCTTTCCCCGTACTTTTATGTTCCAAAATCAAAGTTATTCTTCCATAATATCCTTCAGAGTCTTTTTCAAAATCTTCCTTCCATATTCTCCCGTCATCCGGGTATTCCGGATCCAGGATTTTGGGCCCTACCGCAATTTTATATCGTTCTCCGTCCTTTTGAAGTCCCTTAGGATATTCGCCTTTTCCAATCACTCCCCACTCCATATGGGGATGCACCTTTGGATCTATACTATAAAAGTAGACACAATTCTGCACTATCTGTTACAATAAAC
>CAJUMM010000010.1:0-25214 GCA_910586955.1 uncultured Lachnospiraceae bacterium
AGAAAGTGACAAAAAAGCGCGTAAAGAAAAACGTTGAACGCGGACAGGCACACATTCAGTCCTCTTTTAACAACACGATCGTTACCCTGACGGACGCCGAGGGCAACGCATTGTCATGGGCTAGTGCCGGTGGTCTGGGATTTAGAGGTTCAAGGAAATCTACTCCGTATGCTGCACAGATGGCAGCTGAGACAGCAACCAAGGCGGCGTTAGTACATGGACTTAAGACAGTAGACGTTATGGTAAAGGGTCCGGGTTCCGGCCGTGAGGCAGCTATCCGTGCGCTTCAGGCATGCGGCCTGGAGGTAACAAGTATCCGGGACGTAACTCCGGTACCGCACAACGGATGCCGCCCGCCCAAACGTAGAAGAGTCTAGTGGAAACAGCAGATATAGGAGGAGTAAAGTCATGGCAGTCAATCGTGTTCCGGTTCTGAAAAGATGTCGTTCCCTTGGTCTGGAGCCGACAGTTTTAGGAATTGATAAAAAATCTACAAGAGAGTTAAAGAGAGCAAACAGAAAGATGTCCGAGTACGGACTGCAGCTTCGGGAGAAGCAGAAAGCAAAATTTATCTATGGCGTTCTGGAGAAACCTTTCCGCAATTATTACGAGAAGGCTGACCGGATGAAAGGCATGACCGGTGAGAACCTGATGATCATGCTGGAGAGCAGACTGGACAACGTAGTGTTCCGTCTGGCATTCGCCAGGACCAGAAGAGAGGCAAGACAGATTGTGGATCACAAGCATGTGCTGGTAAACGGCAAGCAGGTGAACATTCCCTCTTACCTGGTAAAGGCCGGAGATGTAATCGAAATCAAGGAAAAGTGCAAAGGATCTCAGAGATACAAGGATATCGTGGAGGCTACCGGCGGAAGACTGGTTCCGGAGTGGCTGGAGTCTGATTTAGAGGCATTAAGGGGAACCGTGAAAGAGCTTCCTTCCAGAGATGCTATTGATGTACCGGTAGATGAGATGCTTATCGTCGAGTTGTATTCTAAGTAAACCGGAGTATAACACGTAGCATAACGCCACCCAACCCAAACTATGAAGGAGGGGCCTTGTAGTGTTCGATTTTAACAAACCGAAAATTGAAATTGCAGAGATTTCAAATGACAAAAAGTATGGAAAATTTGTTGTTGAGCCGCTGGAGAGAGGTTATGGAACGACACTTGGCAATTCGTTGAGAAGAATCATGCTCTCTTCCTTACCGGGTGCGGCAGTCAGCCAGGTGAAGATTGAAGGCGTTCTCCATGAGTTCAGTTCGATTCCGGGCGTCAAGGAAGATGTAACTGAGATCATCATGAATATCAAGAATCTTGCCATCCGCAATACCAGTGACAGCAGCGAACCCAAAATCGCCTATATTGAGTTTGACGGCGAGGGTGTTGTGACGGCGGCTGATATCCAGGCAGATCCGGATATAGAGATTCTGAATCCGGACCTGGTCATTGCCCATTTAAACGGCGGTGCAGACAGCAAACTGTACATGGAACTTACCATTACAAAAGGCAGAGGTTATGTGAGCGCAGAGAAGAATAAGAATCCGGATCTTCCTATCGGAGTGATTGCGATTGATTCTATCTATACTCCCGTGGAACGTGTCAATATGACCGTTCAGGATACGCGTGTCGGCCAGGTGACTGATTTTGATAAGCTGACGTTGGATGTATATACAAATGGTACTTTAGTTCCCGATGAGGCTGTCAGCCTGGCAGCGAAAGTATTGAGCGAGCATTTGTGCCTGTTCATCGATTTGTCCGAGAATGCCAAGACCGCAGAGGTTATGGTGGAGAAAGAGGACAATGAGAAGGAAAAGGTTCTTGAGATGAGCATAGACGAGCTGGAGCTTTCCGTTCGTTCCTTCAACTGTCTCAAGAGAGCAGGCATCAATACGGTAGAAGAGCTTTGCAACCGGACTTCCGAGGACATGATGAAGGTCCGCAACCTGGGCCGCAAATCCCTGGAAGAAGTCCTAGCAAAACTCAAAGAGCTTGGTTTGCAACTGAACCCAAGCGACGAGTGAATAATTTATGGATAAAAACCCTCCCCAGTAAGACCGAAGAAGCATGGGGATGCGGTTCCACAAATGGAGGAAAGAAAAATGGCAAAGTATAGAAAACTGAGCAGGACTTCCAGCCAGAGAAAGGCGCTTCTGAGAAATCAGGTGACAGCCCTTCTGAACCATGGAAAGATTGTTACCACAGAGGCAAAGGCGAAAGAAGTTCGCAAGATTGCCGAGGGTCTCATTGCCCTTGCGGTCAAAGAGAAGGATAACTACGACACCGTAACCGTAACCGCCAAGGTTCCCCGCAAGGACAAAGACGGCAAGCGGGTGAAAGAGGTGGTAGACGGCAAGAAAGTTACCGTATTCGACGAGGTGGAGAAGACCATCAAAAAGGATCAGCCCTCCAGGCTCCATGCGAGACGCCAGATGCTGAAGGTTCTCTATCCCGTAAAGGATGTTCCGGAGAAGGCGGCCGGAAGAAAGAGAAACACTAAGAATGTGGATATGGTTGCGAAGCTCTTTGACGAGATTGCGCCCAAGTACGTGAACCGCAACGGCGGTTATACCAGAATTGTAAAGATAGGCCAGCGCAAAGGCGACGCGGCCATGGAAGTTCTTTTGGAGCTTGTATAAAGGTTTGAAACAAAAAGGGACGGTCCTGACAGACGGTCCCTTTTTCATATCCGGAAACAAGGGAAAACACTCTTGCACTTCACAGTATGAAATAGTAAAATAAAAAAGACATTAGAGAACAGAGGAGGCACAGATTTATGATCTCAGAGGCGTGCTATGAGCTTGGCAGCAAAAGCTCCGTTATCCGGGAGATTTTTGCTTTTGGATTAAAGCGGAAAGAGGAGATAGGGGCGGACAATGTTTATGATTTCAGCCTGGGAAATCCCAGCATTCCGGCGCCGGCTTCCGTGAGGAAAGCCATTCTGGAGCTTCTTGAGAGACCGGCAGAGGAATTGCACGCCTATTCTCCGGCTTCCGGGGACGGAAAGGTGCGCAAGGTAATTGCAGAGTCCCTGAACCGCAGATTTGGGGAATCTTTCACGGCGGAACATATTTTTATGACCTGCGGAGCTGCCGCATCTTTAAACATTTGTATCAAAGCCCTTGTCAATCCCGGGGATGAGGTGATTGTGTTTGCTCCCTTTTTTCCGGAATACAGGTGCTGGGTGGAAGCGGCCGGAGCAAAGCTTCAGGTGGTGCAGCCCCGGCTTTCGGATTTCCGGATAGATTTTCATGCCTTGGAAGAGCTTTTGGGTCCGAAGACCAAAGCGGTGATTGTGAACAGTCCCAACAATCCATCCGGCGTCGTGTATCCGCCGGAGGATATCCGGAGACTTGCAGATCTGCTGAAGGAGAAATCCGGGGAATACGGCGCACCCATTTACCTGATTGCAGACGAGCCCTACCGGGAAATCGTGTATGACGGGACAGAAGTGCCCTATTTGACCCGTTATTACCGAGATACGCTGGTATGCTATTCCTACAGCAAGTCCCTGTCCCTGCCGGGAGAACGCATCGGTTATATTGTGATTCCCGGGAGGCTCACCGAGTACGGGCGGGTGTCTCCTGCCATTGCGGGAGCCGCCCGGGTGCTGGGTTTTGTCTGTGCGCCTGTGCTGTTCCAGCAGGTGGCAGCCATGTGCGTGGAGGATACGGGAGATATCTCCGCTTATAAGAAAAACCGGGATCTTTTAGTGAAGGGACTTTCGGAGATCGGATACAGCTGCATTGCGCCCCAGGGGGCATTCTATCTCTTTATGAAGGCTCTGGAACCGGATGCCTGCGCATTCTGTGAACGGGCGAAAAAGTACGACCTGCTTCTGGTTCCCAGTGATGACTTCGGCTGTCCGGGATATGTGAGAATTGCCTATTGTGTGGCCGAAAAGACCATTGTAAATTCCATGCCAGCCTTCCAAAGGCTGATGGAGGAATACCGGTAAACTCCAAAAAATTTAAAAATCCGGTATTGACAATCCTTAAAAGATTTAATATCATTATGTCATAACAAAGGTACGTAAAAACATAGTGAGGAATGAGGAATATGTCAAATTACGAGAAAGCAACACAGCCAACGATTTATTTTATTGGAGTTACCACAGGCAGCTCTTCCATTATGAAGGTGTTTCCCAGATGGGCCCAGGCCTTGGGGCTCAAGGATGCAGTGATCAAGGGAATTGATTTCAAGCCCCACTCGGATCCGGAGGCTTACCGGGAGGCGGTGACGTTTATTAAGGAAGATCCCCTCTCTTTGGGCGCTCTGGTGACCACCCACAAGATCGATCTCTACAACAGCTGCAAGGATTTGTTCGACTACATCGATCCCTTTGCGGGAGAACTGGGGGAGATTTCCTGCATTTCTAAGAGAGACGGACAGTACCGGGCTCATGCAAAGGATCCCATATCCAGCGGACTGGCCCTGGAGGCCTTCGTGCCGGAAAATTATTGGAAGGATCACGGCGGAGAGGTACTTCTTCTGGGAGCCGGCGGAGCCTCCCTGGCCATGTCCGTGTATTTCACCCAGGAGAAATTTGGGGAAAATGTACCCAAGCGGATTATCATTGCCAACCGCAGCCTTCCCAGGCTTGAGGAGGCCAGAAGAATTCTGGAAGGACGGAACAAACGGGTTTCCTTTGAATTTATACATAATCCCACCCCGGACAGGAATGATGCCACGCTGGCTTCCCTGCCTCCCTATTCCCTGGTGGTAAATGCCACGGGCCTAGGAAAGGACGGGCCGGGAAGCCCTCTCACCGACGCCTGCAGTTTTCCAGAAAACAGCCTGGTGTGGGAGATTAATTACCGGGGGGATCTGGTATTTAAAGCTCAGGCCCAGGCCCAGAGAGGGGATAAGAACCTTTTTATTGAGGATGGGTGGACTTATTTTATTCACGGATGGACCCAGGTGGTTTCGGAGGTATTTCAGGTGCCCATTGAAGGAGAGGTGCTGGAGAACTTAAGCAGAATCGCCAAAGGATAAGCGGGCGGATGCGGAATTTTAAACAGCATCAGCCCGTACAAAGCCCAGAAGGAATTATGGCCGCATATTTATGCGGGCGGAATTCCTTCTAGTAAAGGGGCTTTGGAAGGGCAGATGCGGAACTGGAATAAGAACTGGAATAAGAACTGGAATAGGAGGATGTAAATTATGCAGAAATCAGAACTTTTTACTCTTTTGCCGGAAAACCTGGCTTCCACGCCGGACGGCATGGCGATTCACAAGAGCGGGGAGCTTGTTCTCTCCTGCCCGAATTTTGCGGATCTCTCCATGCCGAGCTGTGTGCTGCGGATAGACAGGGACCGGAATATCCGGAAGTGGTTTGATGTGCCCAAAAACCCCTACACCGGGGAGGCACGGGCCATGGGGATTGAATTTGGGCCCGACGGGGATTTGTATATGGTAGACAATCCGGGCTGGACCGGCCGGCCGGAGCTTGTCTATACGGGCCGCATTCTCCGCCTCCGCTTAAGCGAGGAGGGCGTAGAGAAGTGTACCGTAGTAGCGGATAATATGGAGCATCCTAACGGAATCCGCATCTGGGGAAATTTTATGTATGTCACTCAGAGCTGCATGGAACGCCAGAAGACCGAGAGCGGGAAGCTCATGAGCTGTGTGTACCGTTTCCCCCTGGATGCGGAGGGAATCCACTGTACCAATACCCTGGCGGATCCGGATATTTTACTGACCTTTATTACGGAAAATCCCAAATGCCAGTACGGTGTAGACGGTATTGTCTTTGACAGGGAAGGAAATCTGTATATCGGCAACTTTGGTGACGGAGCAGTTCACAAGATTACGTTCTATGAAGACGGACGGGTAAAGGAAAACCGGATCTGGGCAAAAGATCCGGAGAATCTCAAATCCACAGACGGCATGACGATTGACAGATTCGGCAATATTTATGTAGCGGATTTCTCTGCCAATGCTATTGCCCGGATTGCTCCGGACGGAACGGTACGGCGTATGGCCTGTTCTCCGGACACGGACGGCTTTCATGGAGAGCTGGATCAGCCGGGAGAACCCATTGTCTGGAATGATAAAATTATCGTATCCTGTTTTGATCTGGTGACGGATGAGGATAAGGTCAATACGGCCCATGAGCTTCCGGCGACGATGGCTATGCTGGACATTGAACCGTGACAGGACGTATTGCATAATTTGCCCTCCACATATTTGTGCACTTTAGACAAATATGTGGAGGGAAGAAAAAATATACTTGACATTTTTTGCAGATGTGGTATATTCGTCTTAGATACAATGTTACTACATAGTATCAATGCAATAAAACAAGAAAGAATCCAAAGAGAGAACAAAATCAGTTCAGAGAGCTGTTTTGTAAGGGAAAGCTGCCGAAGCTGTTTCGCAGCAGTTTTCAGAGAAGAATCAAAAAATTATATCACAGGAGGAAATGAACATGAAAAAGAAAAGTTTCGTTGCATTGCTCTTATCAGTGACTATGGTAAGTGCGCTTTTGGCCGGATGCGGCAGCAAGACGGAGCCTGCCAGCCAGCCGGAGAGCCAGGGAAGTGAGGAAACAGGCGGTGAAACAGAAACCCAGGAGCCGGCGGGAGAGGCTCCGGCGGCAGTGGCAGATTACGCTTCCTTTAAGATTGACCCCAGCCAGATCCCTCAGGAGAAACTGGATACCACTTTATATCTGGCCGTATCCATCCGGGGACTGCAAAATCCTTATATTGCAACTATCAATGAAGGTATGAAGATGTTCGCAGAGTATTTGGACAGCATCGGACAGAAATATGAGATGCAGGTTCTGGATTCCGGCGGAGATAACGACAAGGAAGTAGATAATATGCGTCAGTTCGCAGCCAAGGCCGGGGGCAATGCCATTGCCTATGCGGACCCCAATGAGGATACCATTGCTTATTCTCTGGCGGAGGCTATGGCAGAATCCGGCGGATATGTAGGAACAGCCTGGAATAAGCCTGCGGATGTAGGCCCGGCGGATCTGACCCCCAACTGGGTAATACATACCTCCCCCGACGACAAGATCAACGGCTACAACATTGCCAAGGTGCTTTTCGATTCTATGGGAGGAGAGGGAAAGATCTTCGTCTGCCAGGGACTTTTGGGAAATACGGCTGCCAATAACCGTTATGCGGGACTGCAGGAAGCTTTGGCTGAGTATCCCAATATTGAGGTGGCGGCCGACGATACGGCTAACTGGAACACCGACGAGGCTCTGCAGCTGGTAGAGACCTGGCTGACCCAGACTCCCGACGTGGGAGGTATCTGGTGCGCTAATGATAATATGGCTACAGGCGCTCTTCAGGCTCTGGAAAGCAAGGGACTGAAAGGACAGGTAGGAGTCGTAGGAATTGACGCCAACACGGATATTGTTGAGGCGATCCGGGACGGCTATGCCACAGCGACGGTGTCTTCCAACGGTTATCTTCAGGGCGGCTATACCCTGGCTATCTGCTACGCTGTATGGGCGGGACTGATTGACGTAGAGGCTCTTCCGGCAGAGTACCGTGAATTTGCAACTCCGGCCAAACTGATTGACAGCCCGGAGGCAGCGGAAGAACATCTTACCAGCACGCCGACCTTTGACTTCAGCCAGGTTTTCTGGTGCAAGGCAGACTAAATCCGAGCAGAACCGCAGCCTGTAAGGTGCGGCAGGTATCAATGAATTACAGGGGCTGGGCATCTTATCCCAGCCCCGTGTTGTCCCAGTAGGGCCGGCAGGAACTGGAATTCAATTTGGAGTGACGCATATGATTAAATTAAATCCGGCGGCGAGCATCACGGAAGAGTTCGCTGAAAAAGTGAAAAATGAAAATCGCAATGACCGGCTGATGAAATTGGCGCCCATCTTTGTGCTGATCGGGCTGGTGGCTGTTTTTACCGCCGCCTGCGGGATAGGCTTTATAAGCGGAGAGAATCTGCTCAATATCCTGAATCAGATGGCCCTGCCTCTGGTGGTGGCCTTAGGGCTGACATTCGTTATCATGCTGGGAAGTATTGACTTGTCCATTGACGGCACAGTGGGAATGGCAGGTTCCATTTTTGCCTGTCTGGTGCTTAACAGCCAGTTTGACACGGATCTGGGTATCCTGGGCGCCGTGATCGCAGTGGGCGTAAGCGTGGCCTGCGGCCTTGCTATCGGCCTGTGCCATGTATATCTGAAGATTCCCTCTTTTATGGCGTCTTTTGCCTTTATGTACATCTGCAAAGGAATCGGAATGCTGTCTTATCAGGGCCATCCGCCTACCATCACGGATCCGGCGATTGCGGCTTTGCCCAAGGTTTCTTTTCTTGGGATTCCCTTTATTACCTGGGTGGCTATATTCATGTTTGCCCTTTGCTATTTTATTCAGGAGCGCACGGCTTTCGGACGCCATATCTATGCGGTGGGCACCAATGAAAGCATTCCCCGGTCGGTAGGGGTAAGCGTAGAGAAAGTGAAAGTCGGCGTATTCGCTCTGGCGGGCTTTCTCTTTGGGGTGGCAGGTGTAATCGGAGCCATCCGCCTGGGACAGGGGCAGATTGCCATTGGAACGGGAAAAATGTTTCCGGCCCAGGCGGCTGTGGTCGTTGGAGGAACAAGCCTGGCAGGAGGAAAAGGCGGTGTGACAAACACCATCGTGGGCGTCCTGATTATGACTGTTTTGGACAATGGCCTCTTGATGCTTGGGGTGAACCCCAATATCCGTACCGGTATCCAGGGAATCATTATCCTGGTTTCCGTAATTCTCACTGCGCCCCGGGGCGCAAAGGTTATCAGCAAATAGGAGGGAGGCGAGCATATGACAAAGCAGGAACAGGATCAGCAGGAACGTGGCGGCAAAGCCGAGCTTCTTTTCAGTGCGGGCAATATTGCCAAATCCTTTGCGGGAACCCAGGCCCTTAAAGGTGTAGACCTGGAAGTGCGTCCGGGAGAAATTGTAGGGCTGGTGGGAGAGAACGGCGCCGGAAAGTCCACGCTGCTGAAGATTATTATCGGAGCCCAGCCCCAGTCTTCCGGAACTATGACTCTGGGAGGAAAGCCTTACGAGCCTAAGACTCCTATGGACGCCAACAAAGCGGGGATCGGTATGGTGTTTCAGGAGCAGTCCCTGATTGTAAATCTTAACGTAGCCCAGAACATTTTCTTCGGACACGAAAAGCTGTTTAAGTCTGGGGGCATTATAAGCTGGAGCAAGATGAATAAAGCGGCTTCCGAGGTTCTGGCTGCTGTGGATATTACGGATATCAATCCCACTATCAAGGTCAGCAACCTGAATTTTGCCACCCGGCAGATGGTGGAGATTGCCAAGGTTATGGATGTGACGAAGCGCTCAGGAGCGGAACGCTGCCTGATCCTTCTGGATGAGCCTACCTCGGTGCTCAATGAGGCGGAGGTTGAGAACCTGTTTAAGCAGATGAAGAAAATCACGGCCCAGGGCCATTCCATAATCTTCGTGTCTCATCACCTGGATGAGATCCTTCATATTACAGATCGCATTTACGTCTATAAGGACGGCTTGAGCGTAGGGAATCTGGATACGAAGGATGCAGACGAGGCGAAGCTTTACGAGATGATGGTGGGCAAGGATACCACTACGGAATATTATCACCTGGACCGCCAGACGGTCCCCTCTGATGAGGTGCTGCTGGAGGTAAAGGATCTGGGGCGGCACGGCATCTTCAAGCATGTGGATTTTAAGCTTCACAGGGGAGAGATTTTAGGATTGTGCGGCGTGGTAGGTTCCGGAGTGGAGGAGGTTTGTGAGGTAATTTGCGGTGATGAAAAGCCCTCCTTTGGAGAAGTGTATATACGGGGAGAAAAGATGCAGTTTTCTTCTCCCAGGCAGGCCCTGGAGAAAGGCGTGCTGATGATCCCGAAGGAACGTCTTTTTGAGGGGATTGTCTCGAATCTTTCGGTGGAAGAGAATATCGCCCTTTCCAATGCAAAAGCCCTGTCCAAGGGATTTTTCGTGTCGACGAAAGCAGTGCGGGGGCAGGCGGAGGAATGGATCAAGAAGCTGCGCATCAAAACCAGCGGGCCCAAAGAGCTCTTGCTCCAGCTTTCCGGAGGCAATCAGCAGAAAGTAGTATTTTCCAGAGCCCTGGCCAGCGGAGCGGAAATTCTGATTCTGAACCATCCCACCAGAGGCGTGGACGTAGGAGCCAAGGAGGAGATTTACGCTTTTATCCGGGAAATGACGGAGGAAGGGAAAGCGGTAATTCTCTTGGGAGATACCCTGGATGAATACCTTGGGCTGTGTTCCCGGGTGCTGGTCATGAGAGACGGACTGGTGAGGGGCGAATTTGATGCGCCGGCGGGGGAGAAGCCCTCTCAGGTAGACGTGGTCAGCCTGATGATGTAAGGAGGTAAGAGCATGACAGCAAAAAACAAAGCGTTGCCGGGAAAAAATGAGATCCTGGACAATATTATGAAATATTTCAGCTTTTCCGCCATCATCATCCTATTGTTGGCGTTGTCATTGACCCAGGAAAATTTTCTGGGAGAAATGAATCTGAAGAATCTGCTGCGGGATACGGCGCCTCTGATGATTATGGCGGCGGGCATGACCATGGTGTTACTCTTTGGCTCCATTGATCTGTCTATGGGCGCCGTGTGCTCCATGTCCAATGTAACCTATGTTCACTTTATGCTGGCATACGGAGAAAGCTTCGGAAGCCCTATGGCGGCGGGTGCCGTGGCCCTTTTGGTATCCCTGCTGTTCGGTCTGGGTTCCGGACTGGCTCTTGGCCTTATCCATGTGAAGCTTAAGGTGCCTTCCTTTATTGCATCCCTGGGTTTTATGAGTGTATGGCAGTCTGCGGCGCTTCTTGTGACTCAGGGGCCGGAATCTTTAAGCAAGTCCCTTTGGCCGGCAGTGACCTGGTATAAGATTTCTATTCATGTGCTGGGCCTTCCTTTGGTGCTGGCCATTGTGCTTATCCTGCTGGTGTATGTGCTGACCCGCTTTAGTGCTTTCGGCAAGGCTATCTTTGCTACGGGAGGCAATGAACGGGCCGCCCGTATCGCAGGGATCCATGTGGATCGGACGAAGATTTTAGTATTTGCGCTGAACGGCGTTCTGGCAGCCCTGGCCGGCGTATTTCTGGCGGCAAAGCTTTCTTCCAGTGCACCCACCATAGGAGAACCCTTTACGCTGAAAATTGTGGCGGCCTGCGCATTGGGAGGCACCAGCCTGGCAGGCGGAAAGGGCAGCGAGCTTGGAACCATCCTGGGGGTATTTACGGTAGCGATTATTGAAAACGGCATGAATTTTATCGGCGTGGACGCCTACTGGCAGAACGTGGTTTTCGGTATTTTCGTACTGGCGGCCATTGCCCTGACTGCGGACCGCCGGACAAGAGGACAAATTATTAAATAGTAAGAGGAGGTTTTTGATATGTCTATGTTAGAACGTTCCACCAGAGCTTACGGCTCACCCAGCCGCTATATCCAGGGCCGGTATGAGCTGGATCGGATCCGGGAATATACGGAAGTTTACGGAAAGCGGGTTTTCTTCCTGATTGACGTGTTTTTCTATCAGGATTTTAAAGAGAAGTTTGAGGGTATTTATGGAGAAAGCGATAGCGAGATCCGGTGCGAGCAGTTTGGGGGACAGTGTACGGAGAGGGAGATCCTGCGTTGTACCAAGGCGGCGGAAGAGCTTGCCCCTGAAGTGGTAGTAGGAATCGGCGGAGGCAAGACCATGGATACGGCTAAAGCAGTGGCGGATAACTGTCAGGCTGCGGTCATCATTGTTCCCACAACGGCTTCTACCGATGCTCCGGCCATGGGCCTTTCCGTGATCTATACGGAGGAGGGAGAGCATATCGGCGCGCGGCATTACCGGAAAAATCCGGATCTGGTTCTGCTGGATACGGAGATCCTGGTGAAGGCTCCTATTCGTTTCCTGGTAGCAGGCATGGGAGACGCCCTCTCTACTTACGTGGAGTGCCGGGCAAATTTCCAGTCCTCTTCTCCCAATTACGTCAATAAGGGATACCGGCAGACCATTGCCGGCCTGGCCGTATCGAAGGCCTGCCATGAAACTATTCTTGCCAAGGGCGTCCTTGCCAAACTGGCGGCGGAGAAGGGACTTTGCACAAAGGATGTAGAGGATGTGATTGAAGCCAATACGCTGTTATCCGGCCTGGGCGTTCAGAATACCTCCTGCGCAGGGGCCCACTCCATTGCGGAAGGGATTACGGTTCTGCCTCCCTGTGCCCAGCTTCTCCACGGGGAGGTGGTTGCTTTCGGCGTACTGGTCCAGCTGATTGTGGAAGGAGCGCCGGCAGAGGAGCTGGAGGAGCTTTATGATTTCTATCAGGAGGTGGGATTGCCTTATACTTTTGAAGATTTAGATATTCCGGATGCTTCCCAGGAGGATATCAGGAAGGTGGCTGAGGCTTCCATGGCTTCCTATTGGGATGTGGAACCTTTCACAGTTACGCCCCAGATGGTGTATGACGGCATTATGATGGCAGATACTTTGGGCAGGAGGAAAAAGCAGCTGTAGTTTCCGTATATTTCCAAGTGTGTCCCGGCCTGTGGGTAACAGGAACGGGAGAATCTGCCCTTGATTTGCTTGTAATGGAATAAAATTGTGTTATAATGAGGATGATGCTTAGGTCATAATATTTTATTTATTGGAGGGGCAGGTACATGATGTTTTTGGAAAATAAAGAATTGGATAAGCACGTTCCGATTCCCCTTTATTTTCAGCTGAAAAAGCTGATTGTAGATGAGATCGAGAGCGGGCAGTATCCGGTGGACAGCTTGATCCCTACGGAGCAGGAATTGAGCGAACAGTTTGATATCAGCAGGACAACCGTGCGTCAGGCTGTAACCGAACTGGTCCGGGAAGGATGGCTGTACCGTATCAAAAGCAAGGGAACCTTTGTGGCCAGGCGGAAGATCAAGCAGGATTTTCTCCAGCGTCTGGAAACCTTTACGGAGCAGATGCAGAGAATCGGGCTGGAGCCAAGCACGGAGGTGCTGGATTTTAAGGTGACAAGGGCGACCCTTGAGGTGGCTGAGAATCTTCAGATAGAAGAGGGGGAGGCAGTGATATATCTGTTCCGGAGAAGATTTGGGGACGGGGAGCCTGTGGTAACGGTAGAGACTTATCTTCCCTATGACAAATGTGCGTTTTTAGAGAACCGGAATTTTGAGAAAGTGTCTCTGTACGACAGTTTGTCCTCCAGGGATGAGACAAGGATTTTCAGCGCAAGACGATTGGTGGAGGCTGTGGAGGCGGATAACGGCGATGTGCAGTACCTTCATGTGCGCAAAGGCAGTCCCATACAGCTGATTCACACGGTAAGTGTGAACCGGGCAGATGTGGCTCTGGAGTATTCCATTGCCAGATACCGGGGAGATGCCAGCAGTTTCCAGCTGTATGTGTACGTGGATCCCGCATAGAGGCGCCGGCTGCCGGTGTAAAAAGAATAAAAGAAAAGCGTAAAGCAGCGGCTGTCCCATGTGTTGGGACGGCCGCTTTTTGTGAACACGGGCACTGGAAGGAAATGTACCGGCAAAAGCTGAGGAGTGCCCGTTGGGTTAGGAGTTATAAAGTACCAAGCTTGGGGAAGACATCCTTGAGGGCAAAATAGCACTCATCGAAAACTTCTTTTACCCGGGCGTAGGTTTCTACAGCTTTCGGTTCCGGTTCCTGGATGGAATTAATCTCCAGAAACTTTTCTACAGCGTCAAAATCCTTGTAAATTCCGGCTCCCACGCCTCCCGTGACTGCAGCTCCCATAGAGCCGCCCTCTTCCAGGAGCGTAGGAACGAGAATCCGTGTGTTGTATACGTCTGCCATAATCTGCCGCCATACGTCTCCCTTGGCGCCGCCGCCGATAACGGTAATCTCGTCAATGTCCACCTGGGTTCTCAAGATGTTCAGAATAATATCCAGGTTCATGGTTACGCCTTCCAGGACGCTGCGCAGGAGATCTCCTCTTGTGTTTTCGGATTTTAATCCGAGGAAAGCACCTTTGGCGTTGATATCCCAGCGGGGAGCACGCTCACCTAAGAGATAGGGGAGAAAGATAATTCCGTTGGCGCCTGCAGGAGACCGGGCAATCTGTTCATTCATGTAATCGTAGGGGGATTTCCCGTGAAGCTTTGCGTCATAGGCTTCCATTTTGCACACGGTATTCTTTAACCAGCTGTAGGCGCCGCCTGCAGTCTGCATAGTGCCGTTGGGAGCATAGAGGCCGGGAATTACATGGGCCCAGGTAACTGTGCGCATCTCTTCGTCGAAAATGGGCTTTTCCGTAGTGGTGGTAATCCATGCGGAGGTTCCCATGCAGCTGTAGGTTTTGCCCGGACGGACGGAACCGGTTCCCACGTTGGCGGTAACGCCGTCGCCGCCTCCTAAGACTACAGGGGTTCCGGGGGTCAGCCCGGTAGCAAGGGCAGCCTCTTTGGTTACGCCCCCTGCCACATAGGTGGAAGGTTTCAGCTCCGGCAGCTTATCGCCGTCGATTCCGGCATAGGAGATGAGCTCTTCAGACCATTTCAGATTGCACAGATCGAAGCAGCCCATGCTGTTGGCGTCGGAATATTCGGTATAAAACTGATTGGTAAGCCGGAAGACAATATAATCTTTTGCGTTTAGGACTTTATAGGTCTGCTCATAGAGCTCAGGTTCATTGTCCCGGACCCACATAAGTTTCTGCACTCCGTAGGAAGAGGTATTCCGGTGCCCTACGATATGGTAGAAATCTTTTTGGCTGATATGTTCTTCGATCTGGGCACTCTGCCGGACGGAGCGCTGATCCGCCCAGATAATGGACTTGCGTAAAGGGTTTCCCTGGCGGTCTACGCAGAGGCAGCCCATCATCTGCCCGCTGAAGGATATGACTCGGATTTCCTCCGGATGAATACCGGAAGTCCGGATCAGCTTTTTGGTGGAAGCGCAGACGGCATTCCACCAGTCATCCGCATCCTGTTCTGCCCAGGTGTTATTGAAGTAATGGACGTCATAAGGTTCCGTCTGGCTGCCAATCAGCTTTCCGGATGTGGAAAACAGGGTGGCCTTATTCCCGGATGTGCCCAGGTCGTGTGCTAAAATATACTGGCCCATAGAAAATACCTCCTTATTGTAGTAATATAAGTATGTTATAACATAAACTTTATCATTTATGGCTATTACTGTCAATATAATTGGGGAAACACAAAAAAATAGTAGTAAAAATATAAAAATAGGGTAGAAAATTCATTTCATCTTTGCTATAATACTTTTATAGCAATGTCACTACATAGATTCATAGTGATATTAGAACATGACAAGAGCAAAATTTTAAGGAGGTAGTTGTTATGCGTACGTTTGTTGTAAACAGAGATGGTTCTACAGAGATTCGGGAGATTCCCAAGCCCCGGTACAATTCCAGACAGGCTTTGGTAAAAACCGTTGCCTGCGGCATGTGCGGGACGGATGTAAAACTGCTTCACCGGACCTTTAAAGGCTTTCCGGAGTCGGTTTATCCCATCATGCTGGGCCATGAGGGCGTGGGTGAGGTAGTAGAGATCGGAAGTGAGGTTACCTCTTTCAAGATTGGCGACAAAGTACTCCTTCCTTTTGTAGATCCGGATCCGGAGCTTTATCCGGGCATGGGTTCCGGATGGGGAGCCTTAAGCGAGTACGCAGTTGTCTGTGATCCCGCACCCTGGCCGGAAGGGGAAGCGCCCTCCTGCGGATACGCCCAGACGGTTCTTGCCCCGGATGTTGACCCCGTAGATGCGGTTATGATCGTTACCTTCCGGGAAGTTTTAAGCAATATCCGTTACTTCGGAATCAAACCCGGAGACAGTGTGGTAGTATTCGGCTGCGGGCCTGTGGGTTCTACCTTTATAAAGTTTTTAAATCTGTGCGGCGTGGAGGATGTGGTTGCCGTAGATATTATAGAAGAGAAGCTTCAGAATGTAAAAGCCAACGGAGCAAAGCATATTATCAACAGCAAGACGGCGGATGTGACCGAGGAAGTGCGCAAGCTTTATCCCCAGGGGGTGGATTATGTTCTGGACGCCATCGGAGCGCCTTTCGTAGTAAACGCCGCCATGCCTCTGATTAAGGACCGGGGAACGGTTCTCTGCTACGGAGTCCCGGAGAAGGAGGAGATCACCATTGATTTCAGCAAAGCAGACTACAACTGGAGCGTGATCTACCAGCAGATGCCCAGAAAGGAAGAGGAAGGGGCGGCTACGGAGCAGGTAATGGAGTGGCTCCGTTCCGGGCAGTTGAAAATCAAAGATTTTATATCCGATTATTTTAAATTCGACGATTCCGTGGAAGCTTATGAAAAGCTCCTGAACCGGGAGATAACCAAGAAGGGGATTATTGTTTTCTAAGAAATAAAGGGGCGTTGGCAGGGATGCAGCGGAACTAAAAATATATAAAACAGCGGAATCCCGGACAATGCCCAGAAGGATTTGCAGGCGCATGTTTTTGCGGCTGAAAATCCTTCTAGTAAGGGGGCATTGGTAGGGATGTAGCGGAACTACAGATATTTAAAACAGCGGAATCCCGTATAGAGCCCAGAAGGATTTACGGGCACGTATTTTGTGATCGGAAATCCTTCTAGTTAAGGGGATCTGTACGGGATGTAGCGGAACTACAAATAGGAGGAGTTATGAATAACTTTAATTGGGACAGAAGTTTCCTGGTGGATTTTGACTTAAAAGACGGGTTTTCCCAGACGGCGGAGACTACGAAGCGCCATCTCTCCCAGATGAAAGACATGTTCTGCGACAGAAAGGCAGCGGAGGATATCTTAGCAAAGGAAGATCCCCTTATCTACGAGTTTCATGAGCTTGGCTGTCCGGAGCGTCCGGGAGATCTGGCTTTTGGGACGACAATTTTATATCCGGGGAAGATTGGGGAAGAGTACTATTTCACAAAGGGACATTTCCACACAATCCTGGAAACCGCGGAGGTCTATTATACGCTGGAGGGCGAGGGATATATGGTGATGGAGAATCCGGAGGGAGACTGCATGGAGATGCCGCTTTCCAAGGGACGTGCCGTGTACGTACCCAGGCGCTATGCCCACCGGACCGTAAATACGGGAAGTACTCCGTTGGTGCTTTTCTATACCTTTGCGGCGGATGCGGGGCATGACTACGGAACCATTGAGACGAAAGGATATCACAGGCTGGTGGTAGAGAGAAACGGGGAGCCGGCCATTGTCAGCAATCCCAACTGGAAACAGTCATGAGAGAGATCTTGTCTGTCTGCGGTCCGGTAAAACCGGAAAACCTGGGCTTTTGCCAATGCCATGAGCATCTGGCCATCAGTCCCGGGGTGTCCGGGGAGAAAAATCCGGTGCTGGTAATAGAGGATGAGGAAAAAAGCCTTCAGGAAGCCCTCCGTTTGAAAAGAAACGGAGGGGGGACCCTGGTGGACGCACAGCCCGGCGGCTGTAACCGCATGGAAGGTTCTCTACGGCGGATTTCCCAAGCCTCCGGTATCCATATCATTGCATCCACTGGATTTCACAAGCTATGCTTTTATCCGGAAAATCACTGGATTTTTCAAAAGAAGGAAGAGGAACTGTATCATATCTTTCTCCAGGAGCTGACGGAAGGGATGTACCGGGGCATTGATACTGCCTTTTGCCCGGAGGATACGAAAATCCGGGCAGGGATTGTGAAAATGGCTCTGGATCGGGAGGGATTGTCCCCCAGATACCGGCGGCCGTTTCTGGCCGGAGCTCATGGGGCCAAGGATGCCGGGGTTCCTGTCATGGTACATATTGAGAAGGATTCGGATCCGGAGGAGCTTTTCCGCTTCCTGCAGGGGGAGGGGCTTGGGCCGGAGCATATGATCTTCTGCCATATGGATCGGGCCATAGGAGATCTGGCGGTTCACAGAAGGCTTTTGGAAGAGGGTGTTTATCTGGAGTACGATACCATCGGCCGCTTTCAGTATCACAGTGATGAGCGTGAGATAGAGATCTTCCGTCGGATGCTTGACTGGGGCTATGAGGATCGGCTGCTCTTTTCCCTGGATACCACCAGAGCCAGGTTAAAGACCTATACACCGGAGGGAGTGGGTCTAGACTATCTGACAGCCTCTTTTGTGCCGAAGATGCTGGAGCATGGGATTACAAGGGAACAGGTTGAGAAGATTTCCCACCACAATTTTGTGAGAGTATTTACAGGATAAGCAGAAAAATGCGGAACTGGAAACAGCAGATTTCCGTACAATGCCCGGAAGGAGTTACGGGCGCAAAGCGGCCGTAATTCCTTCCAGTAAAGAGGCATTGGAAGGAAATCTGCGGAACTAAAATGGAGAATAGCAAATGAATCAAAGTGAATTATTAGAAAAGATAAAAGAAAAAAAACTGGTACCGGTAGTGAAGCTGGACCGGGTGGAGGATGCCGGGCCCTTGTGCGAAGCCCTCTGTGAAGGGGGACTGCCTGTGGCGGAGATTACCTTCCGGACGGCTGCAGCAGAGGGCTCTATCCGGACGGCGGCCAAAGAATTTCCTGAAATGATGGTAGGAGCCGGTACGGTAATCAATGTGGAGCAGGCAAAACGGGCCGTGGATGCAGGCGCTTCTTTTTTAGTGTCGCCTGGTATTTCCAGAGAGGTTACCCAGTGGGCCCTTGCAAACGGGATCCCAATTTTTCCGGGGACCTGTTCACCCTCGGAGATTATGACGGCTTTGGAGTACGGACTTCCCGCAGTGAAATTTTTCCCGGCCAGCCAGTATGGAGGGCTGGAAGCGATCAAAGCCCTTGCCGCACCCTTTCCGGGAATTTCTTTTATGCCCACCGGGGGGATCAATGCCCAAAATGTCCGGGAGTATCTGGCGTTTGAAAAGGTGATAGCCTGCGGGGGCAGCTGGATGGTAAAGGACGGGCTTATCAAAGAGGGGAATTTTGCGAAAATACGGGAGTTAACCGGTGAGGCGGTTGCCCTTGTGAATGAGGGGGGAGAAAGATGAAAATTTTAGTGACCCCTACTTCCCTGCAGCCGGGGAAGAATGAGAAGGCGCTGGCCCTGCTGCGGGAATTTACGGAGGACCTGGTATTCAATACCACGGGAAAGCCTCTTTCGGAGGAAGCCTTGATTCCTCTTCTGAAAGATTGTGACGGCTACATAGCAGGTTTGGACGAAATTACGGAAAAGGTAATGGCTGCAAGCCCGAAACTAAAAGTGATTTCCCGGTACGGGGCAGGTTATGACCGGGTAGACGTGGCAGCGGCCAAAAGCCATGGGATACAGGTGACAAATACCCCCGGCGTTAATGCCCAGGCAGTGGGGGAGCTGGCCTTCGGGCTGATTCTTGGGGCTGCCAGAAAGATTCCCTATCTGAACAAGGAGACCCGCAGAGGAGCCTGGGTGCGTTCTACCGGCATGGAGCTTAAGGGCAAGACTTTGGGGATTCTGGGGCTGGGAGCTATCGGAAAGGTAGTGGCAGCCTGTGCCCAGGGCTTTGGCATGAAGGTGCTGGCCTACGATCCCTATATCAATGAGTCTTACTGCGGCAGTCACGGGATTGAGGCTGTGTCTTTCCAGGAGCTGATGAGCCGCTCCAATGTGGTGAGCCTTCATCTGCCGCTTTTGGATTCCACCTACCATATGCTGGACGCCCAGGCCATAGGAAGGCTTCCGGAGGGGGCAATCCTGGTAAATGCCTCCCGGGGAGGGATCATAGACGAAGATGCGGCATATGAGGCCTTAAAGAGCGGGAAGCTGTCCGGCCTTGGCCTGGATGCTTTTGAGACAGAGCCGCCGGAAGGTTCCAGGTTGTTCGAGTTTGACAATGTGATTGCCACACCTCATACAGGCGCCCATACCAAAGAGGCTACGGAACACATGGCAGAGCTGTCTATACGGAATCTGATAGATGTGCTTTCGGGGAGAGAATGCTGTTATATTGTGAATTGAAGGAAAAAGAAAGCGCAGAACAGGAAAGAGGCTTGTTCTGTGCTTTTTTGTGTGATAAAATACATGCAATGTCCCAGATGATTTACGTAATCTTAATAAAAATATAGAAGAAAGTTAATAAATCTGCGGTAGTATACCAGTAGGGACGGCAGATTGCAGAATACGATGAAATATGAGAACATAGAACCGGCAATTTTCCTGGAACGCCCCAACCGCTTCATAGCCTATGTGGAGCAGGAGGGAAAGCGGGAAATCTGCCATGTAAAAAATACAGGCCGATGCAGGGAGCTTCTGGTGCCCGGCGCAAAAGTCTATGTGCAGCGCCAGTCAAATCCCGGGAGGAAGACCCCCTTAGATTTGATTGCGGTGGAGAAGGGAAGCAGGCTTATCAATATGGATTCCCAGGCGCCCAATAAGGTAACGGCGGAGTGGCTGCGGACAGGCCTATTTTGCAGTCCGGAGGCGTTTATCAAGCCGGAATGCCCTTTTGGGAACTCCCGGTTTGATTTTTATATCGAGGACGGAACCAGGAAGATCTTTATGGAGGTCAAGGGAGTTACCCTGGAAGAGGAAGGAATCGTCCGTTTTCCGGATGCCCCCACGGAGCGGGGAGTAAAGCATATCCAGGAACTGGCGGCGTGTAAAAAGGCAGGTTATGAAGCGTATATTTTCTTTGTGATCCAGATGAAGAAGGTGCGCTTTCTGGAGCCCAACGACAGGACTCATCCGGCTTTTGGGGAGGCCCTTCGGAGGGCGGCTAAAGAAGGCGTAGGCGTATTTGCCAGGGACTGCCGGGTAGAGCCTTACGAACTTAAGGTAGACGAAGAGGTGGAGGTCCGATTATAGATGGAACTATTAGAAGAAATTGTGGAACCCCTTCTCTCCTGGTATGATATACACGCCAGAAAGCTGCCCTGGCGGGAGAATCCGGAGCCTTACCGGGTGTGGGTATCCGAGATTATGCTGCAGCAGACCCGGGTGGAGGCGGTAAAACCTTATTTTGCAAGGTTTATGAAGGAGCTTCCAACCATAGGCCATCTGGCAAAGGTGCCGGAGGACCGTCTTATGAAGCTGTGGGAGGGGCTGGGCTACTATAACCGGGTCCGGAATATGCAGAAGGCGGCTGTGAAAATTGTGGAGGAATACCAGGGGGAGATGCCGGCAGACTTTGATAAGATCCGGGAACTGCCCGGAATCGGAAGCTATACGGCAGGGGCTATCGCTTCCTTTGCTTTCGGCATTCCCAAACCTGCGGTGGATGGAAATGTACTGCGTGTCCTGTCCAGGGTTTTGAAGAGCTATGAGGATATTATGAAGCAGTCCCTCCGGCGGAAGATGGAGGAGCAGGTGGAGGCGGTGATACCTTTGGAGCGGGCCGGGGACTTTAACCAGAGTCTCATTGAGCTGGGAGCCATCGTCTGCGTGCCCAACGGGGCCCCAAAATGCGGGGAGTGTCCTTTGAAGTCCTTGTGCCGGGCTTATGAGGCTGGGGTGGCGGAGGAACTTCCCAGGAAAACGCCGCAAAAGAGCCGTAGAATCGAGGACCGGACCGTCCTGGTGCTGCTGTCGGACAACCGGGCGGCCCTTCGGAAACGGCCAGGGAAAGGGCTTCTGGCGGGCCTCTACGAGCTTCCGAACCTGGAAGGACATCTGGACCGGGAGGAGATCCTTCAGTATGTCCGGGGACTTGAGCTCTCCCCCATCCGGATTCAGGAACTTCCCCAGGCGAAGCATGTGTTCAGCCATATTGAGTGGCACATGGAAGGGTTTGCGGTGAAGGTGGAAGAGCCGGAGCAGGATCCGGAAGGAATGTTTTTTGTGGAAAAAGAAGAGATGGAGCGCCGGTACTCCATACCGGCGGCATTTGGAGCATATACGGAATATTTCAGACACCGGTTTTAGAGGAGAGAGAAGATGTACGATGCAGTGGTAATCGGCTCCGGTATTGCAGGAGCTGCGGCAGCCAGGGTTCTGGCGGAGGAACAGGGGAAGCGGGTTCTGGTTCTTGAGAGGCGGCCTCATATAGGGGGCAACTGTTATGACCAGGAGGACGAATACGGGATTCTGATTCACCGGTACGGCCCTCATATTTTCCATACCGGTGACGAGGAGGTCTATGCCTGGCTTTCCCGTTTTACGGATTGGTATGCCTTCGGCCACGAGGTGGTGGCCCGGGTGGGAGAGCAGCTCCTTCCCGTTCCCTTTAACCTGAACACCCTGAAGCTGGTGTACGGGGAGGAGAAGGGGGAGATTCTTGCAGGAAAGCTCACGGATATCTTTGGGGCCGGGGCCAGGGTTCCTATTTTGGAGCTGCGCAGGCAGCAGGATCCGGAGATTCAGGCCATTGCGGATTTCGTCTACGAGAATATTTTCCTGAAATACACCATGAAGCAGTGGGGGCAGAAGCCGGAGGAGATCGACCCGGCGGTGACGGGCAGGGTTCCGGTGGTGATTTCCTATGACAACCGGTACTTCGGGGATAAATACCAGGGAATGCCAAAGGACGGCTATACCTCTATGTTTGAGAAAATCCTTGGACATCCGGGGATTGAGGTGCGCAGGGGAAGGGATGCCCGGGAGGTTCTCAAGCTTAAGGAAAAGGAAAGCCGGGTATATCTTGAGGGCGCCGGGTTTCACGGAGCCGTGATTTATACGGGGGCTTTAGATGAGCTTTTTGAATGCCGGTATGGACGCCTGCCCTACCGTTCCCTGCGGTTTGACTTTGAACACTATGAGATCCCGGATTATCAGGGACACAGCGTGGTGAATTATACGGTGAGCGAGGATTTTACCCGGATTACGGAGTTTAAGCATCTCACCGGACAGAAGGCGGAGGGAACTACCATCGTAAAGGAATATCCCTTTGCCTATAGGGGCGGGGCGGGAGAAATTCCCTATTATGCCATTATGAATGAAGAAAATTTTGCCCTCTACGGGAAGTATGCAGCTCTTGCAGAAAAATTTCCAGATTTTTATCTATTGGGAAGGCTTGCGGAATACAAATACTATAACATCGATGCCATGGCCGCCCGGGCAATCGCTCTGGCGAGAAGCCTGGCATAAAGGCGGCACAGAAGGAGGAGACAATGAAATTATTATCCATCGCAATTCCATGCTATAATTCGGAGGCCTACATGAGAAACTGTATCCACTCCCTGCTGGTAGGCGGAGAAGAAGTGGAGATTATCATTGTGGACGACGGTTCCATGGACGGAACGGCAGCGATTGCAGATGAGTATGCGGAGAAATATCCGTCCATTATCAAGGCCGTGCATCAGGAAAACGGCGGCCATGGGGAGGCGGTGAATACGGGGCTCCGCAATGCCACGGGCCTTTACTTTAAGGTGGTGGACAGCGACGACTGGGTATCCATTTCTGCCTATAAGGAGATCTTAAAGACCCTGGAAGAGCTGGCCGGAGCCCGTCCTCTGGTGGATATGCTCATCAGCAATTTTGTCTATGAGAAGGAAGGGCAGAAGCACAAGAAGGTCATGAGTTACCGGAGCGCCTTTCCCCAGGATCAGGTTTTTACCTGGGACGACGTGAAGTTTCTGCTCAAGGGACAGTATATCTTGATGCACTCGGTGATTTACCGGACGAAGCTTCTGCGGGAATGCGGGCTGGAGCTTCCCAAGCACACCTTTTACGTGGACAATATTTTTGTGTACCATCCCCTTCCCCATGTGAAATATCTGTATTATAAAAATGTGAATTTTTACCGTTATTACATCGGCAGAGCGGATCAGTCGGTAAATGAGAGCGTCATGATCGGACGGCTGGATCAGCAGCTTAAAGTCAACCGGATTATGATTGACGATTACAAGCTTTCGGATGTGCGCCAGATTCCCTGCAGGAAACTGCGCCACTATATGAAGAATTACCTGGAGATTATTATGGTGATCTCCTCCATTCTGGCTATCCGTTCCGGCACGGAGGAAAACCTGAACAAGAAGTATGAGCTTTGGAAATATTTGAAGAAACGGGATCCCAAAGTTTATTATGAGTTGAAATGGGGAATTATGGGAAGAACCATGAACCTGCCCGGAAGAAGCGGCCGTAAAATTTCGGAGATTGCTTATAAGATGGCCCAGCGGGTGGTGGGCTTTAACTAAAAGCAGAAAAAGGGAGTTGTCAGACGACAACTCCTTTTTTGGTCTTCTTTTTGCGCTCCTGCGCTCTTTGGCCCAGTGCTGTGTAATCCAAGTGGTACACCAGCTGATCCATCAGCACTCCCAGAAGGATTCCGCTGATTACATCCGCCGCCGAGTGCTGTTTCAAAAACATGGTGGACAGGATGATGGTAAACATGAGCAGCCGGGAACTGTTCCGTATCAAGAAATGATTCCCCAGGCTTTTGTTGTTTACAATGGCCATGTGGGCGGCAATGGAGTTGAATACGTGCAGGCTGGGGAAGATATTGGTGGCCGTATCCGCCCGGTAGAGGAACTGTACGGCGTAGATGAAGATATTGTTCCGCTCAAAGCTTGCAGGCCGCAGCAGGTGGCCGTTAGGGTATATCGTTGAGACAACCAGGAACAGGGTCATTCCCGTAAACAGGAAGATGCAGTACCGGTAAAACTCTCCTTTGTTTTTGAAAAACAGATAGATAAAAACTGCCGGCACGTACACGAACCACAGCAGATAGGGGACGATAAAGGCCTCCGTAAAGGGAATCATATCGTCGATTCCCATGTGGATTACGTGGTAAGGCAGGTTAGCCCGGCTTTCCAGCCATATAAACCAGGGCATGTAAATCAGTCCATACAGTAAAACAAGCGCATGCTTATACTTCTGAAAAAATGTCTTCATAATAGATCCATTCCTCTTTTCCAAAACTTTTTTTCATCCGTATGTTGGTTATCTGATGGGAGTATAGCACAATGCCTTTGCCGCTACAAGAATCTTTATAATATATTAAGAAAATTTTGTGAAAATATCAATAAGGCGTCAATTTCCCGAAATAACAGTCAGGCGGGAGGGAAGGCAGGATATGCGGATATTCCCCCGGAGATATTCCGGTTCCCCGTCTGTGTGGAAGGGGAGGGGCTTGTCCGTGTGGATTTCCAGGGATTTGATCCGTTGAAGATGGATGCCGCGGAACAAGGTATGTTTTCCGATATAGGCAGTAGGAAACATCAGGGCAATGGTAAGCTTGCTTAACCCTTCCACTATGCAGAGATCCAGCAGGCCGTCGTCGGCCTTGGCAGAGGGGCAGAGCTTTAAGCCGCCCCCTTCGTATTTGCAGTTGAGGGCAGAGATAAAGTAAGTGCGGGAAAAATGAAGCTTTCTCCCGTTGTTCAGAAGGACGGATATGGGGAAGGGACGGAAGAAG
>CAJUMM010000010.1:25224-58685 GCA_910586955.1 uncultured Lachnospiraceae bacterium
TGCTTCAGGGCGATTCCCACATAGGTCAGTTTGCCGAGTTTTACCCGGTTCAGGGTGTCTTTCATGGGGGAAACCAGAGATTCGTGACAGACGGCTGCATCGAAGCCGAAGCCGCTGCTTCCTGCAAAGCAACGGGTGCGGCCGTCCCAGGAGATCTGTCCCAGATCAATTTTCCGGTAGTAGGAGGGGCGGAGTATATTCCTAAGAGCTTCTTCCGGATCGCCCGGAAGGCCCAGGCTGCGGGCAAAGTCATTGCTGGAGCCTGTGGGAATGTAGGCGAAGGTCACTCTGGAGAAGTCCCGGATGCCATTGATTACTTCATTAACCGTGCCGTCGCCGCCCACTGCCACAAGAGTTAGACGGGTCCTTAGCTTTGATGAAGTGAGCTCAGCGGCCAGCTGGGTGGCGTGATAGCGGTATGCGGTAAAAAATACCCGGTATTCTGCCTGCTCCTGTTCCAGAATCTTTTCTACAGTCTCCCATACCAGCCTGCCGTTTCCGGAACGGGAGCCTGGATTTACGATAAAATAGTACATGGTGTTCCCCTCTCTGCATATATGCTTTATTATAGCACCTGCCTGGGGAGGGTGGCAAGCGTCAGTTGCCGCCTGGAACGGAAGGTGGGTCATACATATGCAAAAGAAATTGACATTCATTTTTTTTTCACGTAGTATATATATAAATACTGCATGGATTTTGCGAAAAACAGTATAATAACAAGAGGAGAAAATGGATTCTTACAATGGCAAATAAAGAAAAAGTATATCATTATGAAAAAATTCAAAATTATATTATTGAGAATATCAAAAATGGGACGCTTAAACGCAATTCCATGCTCCCCAGAGAGGATGATTTATGCCAAATGTTTGGTGTAAGCAGGATGACGGTAAATAAAGCGTTATCCAATTTGGCGGATCAGGGCTATATACGGAGGGTAAAAGGGACCGGAAGCTTTGTGCGGGGAATCGCGCCGTTGAAGCGCAAATCCGAACGCCTTCTGTCCTTTACAGAGAGATATGAAAATAACGGAATAAAAGTGACTAATAAATTATTATTTTATCAAATTTCCGAAGTAAAAGATTTGATGGAAAGAGTTGAAAGAATAGAAAAGCTGAACTTGAAAGAAGAGGATTTGGTTCACTATTTTGCACGTGTCAGACTGGGGGATGGAAATCCAATCTCTGTCCAGTACAATGTAGTTCCTGTAAAAACCGTGCCGTATATCGAGATTTCCTATTTGCGTGAATCATTTTACAGATATCTTGAGGAAGTTATGAATATTTCCATTGGGAAATCTTACAGTGAGGTACATATTTCCTCAGCGTCTGATGAGGTAAACCAGATTTTAAAAATTAAACAGGGGACGTTGACGGGAAGGCTGGATTGTGTCACTTATACGGAGGATAATAATTTGCTGGAATATTCCAGGACATACACACTGGCCGCATTTTTCTCTATGGAATATGAGTCTTCCAGGTATTGAGAGGGCAGGAATCCTGAGAATATATAACAAAAAAAGAAGAGCAGGTTACATGGATGTGTAACCTGCTCTTTTTCAGGGAATCATTCTTCGTCATAATCCATGTCTTCCGGTGCGGTAAGCGGGAAGTGGCGGATTCCGGATTTGGAGCTGTCAAGAATCTGGCTGCAGTCTATATTCTGTGGCTCACGGCTGAAGGCCAGTTCCAGGAGCAAGGGAAGATTCATTCCCGTAAAGATGGAAATATCGGGCCGGTTCAGCAGCATGGACTGGTTAAAAGGGGTTCCTCCAAGCAAATCGCATAGAATGTAGACACCGTCTCCCTGATCTATTTCCTGTATGGCGCTCTTAATGTCTTGCAGAAAAATAGAGGGATCCGTATCAGCGGACAGAGTCCGGTATGTAATTTGAGGCATCTCTCCGAGAAAAAAAGAGGCTGTTTGGAACAGGCCTTCTGCAAGAGGTCCGTGGCTTACAAGCAGAATTCCAATCATAACATTTTTTCTCCTTTGATATAAGTCTGTTTTATGGAATAATTTTCATCGTAGATGGCAAAATCAGCTTGATATCCTTCCTTGATTAATCCCTTATGATCGTGGATTCCCAGCATAGTTGCGGGATTGATAGTTGCGGCGTTGATGGCTGTTGCCAGAGGCAGCTTTCCGATAGTCTGTAAGCAGCGGACGTTTTGAATCATTGTCATGGCTGTTCCCGCAGGCGCACCGGTTTCCTCCCAGACGCAGGTGCCATCTTCTCCCAGGCGGATATAGCCGTTGCCGCGTTTGTAAAGCCCAGGCTCGCAGCCCTTTAGATTTGTAGAATCGGTAACAGTGATCAATTTGTCTTTTCCTTTCATTCTTCCAACTAAATTTATCACAGAGGGATGGACATGTAAACCATCTGTCATAACTTCGGAAAAAATTCTGTCATCGGTCATGGCTGCAACAGGCAGGTTCGGTTTGCGGTGATGGATGGGAGCCATACAGTTAAAGCAATGGATGACATTGCTTGCGCCTTCGTCGATGGCTTGGACGGCCTCCTCCAGGGAACAACCGGTAAATCCAAGACAAACACGGATTCCTTGGGAGACACAGTATTTCAAAACTTCATGGTTTTTGTCTGTCTCAGGGGCAAGGCTGATACTTCTGATATTATGGCCGGATAATTCGTCGTAGAATTTGAATTCCTCCAAGTTCGGTTTTTTGCACTCATATTTATCATAACCGCCACAGTATTCGATGGCATTGTAGGGACCCTGAAAAAAGATCCCGTGGATAAAAGCGCCCTTTAGGTTCTCTGCTTTGACTGTTTTGACTGCCTGAAGAGAGGCGCGCATTTTTTCTTCCGATTTTGTCTGAGTACCGATTAGAAAGGTTGTTACCCCTTCGCCGGGAAGGAAAGACTGCCATTTCCGATAGACCTCCGGATCTCCATCGGTTGCTCCGCCTCCGCAGAATCCGTGGGTGTGAATATCGATCATGCCGGGAATTACATAGAGTTCCCCATAATCTTCTGCACCCTCTGCGCTCTGATAGGAAGGAATAATTTGTTTTATGTTTCCGTTTTCCAATTTTAGGGTTGCTGGCTGGAATGCTTCATTAATCCATACATTTTTTGATGTAATGTACATAGATAAACTCCTTTCTGCTTTTATTAAGATAGCATCATTATAATATAAATATATTTAAAAATCAATAAATATATAAATATAAATATAAAAATTATAAAATTAGTATTGATAAATATATGATTATATGATAATATTCATATAGAAACAGAAGGAGCAAATTTCTATATGTGTTTAAAAGGATGAAACTTATTGAGATTTGCTGTCAAACAAAGGGAAGCACAGAGAGGAGGAGGTACTTTATGTTGAGTCCGGTACAAATTATTTTATTTACACTGATTGCTGCAATCAACCCGGTTGAGCGGATGACGGTTCATCTCTTTACGCACAATGTGATTACCATGGGTCTGATTTGCGGCCTGATTGTGGGGAATCCCATGCTTGGCCTGCTGGTGGGCGCGACACTGCAGGCATATTCACTGGGGATGGGAAGCTTTGGCGGTTCTTCAATCCCTCAGTATGAGGTTGCATGTCTGATTGTGGTTGCACTTGCAGGCAGTTCGGGGAATGTGGAAACCACCATTGCCTTAGTAGGCATTCCGGTAGCAGCATTGACGGTCCAGCTGGATATTCTTGCAAGATTTCTGAATTCCTTCTGGAACAGCAAGCTGACAAAGGAGGTGGAGGGGAATTGCGATCCTAAGGTAATTTACCGCTGGAATTTGATGGGGGCATTTGTCTTTTCAGCCACCAGATGGCTCCCGGTTCTAATCTGCCTGCTGGTAGGGCCGAATCTTGTTACCATTCTGGGCAATGTAATTCCGGAAACGGTAAATATCGGCTTGAGGTGTGCAAGCCGTATGATGCCTGCCGTTGGGTTCGCCATTTTGCTTCGCTATTTGCCAACAAAAGATAATGTACAGTATTTAATTATTGGTTTTGTTCTGTCAGCATGGCTGGGAATGTCAACCATCGGTGTTACGGCCATTGGCGTTGCTTTGGCATTGATGGCATATAAGGCATATCGGAATAAGGAAGCGGTGCAGGAAATCCGGACGGCACTTGAGGATGAGGGAGGCAACTACGATGAATAAAGAAAAGACGGGGTTTACAAAAAAAGAGTTGAATGCCATTTCTTGGCGCTGGACATTGTATCGCTGCATTTGTTTTAACTATGAAAAAATGGAGGCCCAGGGTTACCTGGTCACCATGCTTCCTGCAATTAATAAATTGTACGGGGGAAACGAGGAAGAGCGCAAGCTGGCCTGCCGTGTACATAATGAATTTTTTAACTGTGAAACAAATCTGGCAAATTTGATCCTGGGAATTGATTTGGCCATAGAGGAAGAATATGGTTCAGAGGGATTGGATATGTCAAGAAATGTAAAGACATCTTTGATGGGCCCTCTGTCGGGGATCGGGGATACCTTGTTTACCAGTGTTATTATGGTTATTTTTGGTTCGATTGCTGTGACGCTGGCACTCCAGGGGAATCTCATAGGCTGGGTAATTTGGCAGATTGAAATTTTGCTGGAGACCCTGTGGCTGCGTCCCTGGCTAATCCGGGAGGCGTATAAAAAGGGAGTAGATCTTGCCGGAAATATCAGTGGCAAGCTGAAAGCCCTGACGGATTGCGGCTCTATCTTAGGTTTGACTGTGATCGGAGCCATGTGTGCGACGATGGTTACTGTAAAATTTGGCTCTGTGGCGTTTGAAGGTTTTACCTTTGATTTTCAGACCCAGTTTTTTGACGCAATTATGCCAAAGGCCGGCAGTGCCATGCTGGTAGCACTCTGTTACTGGCTGTTGGGGAAAAAGGTAAAAGCCGGAAACCTGATCTGGATTATAATTGTTGCCTCGATTGTCCTGGCCTGGCTGGGGATTATTGTTTATTGATAAAAAGCTAACAGAAAAGGAGAGACGGGCGGAAACCGCCTGAAATAAGCGAATGGTTACTTTATTAGATTGTATCAACCGGTTCCCGGAAAAAGTAGAAAAAATTTTAGGAGACAGAGATGAAAATTTAAAATCTCTGTTTGAAATGCTTGGAGAGTCTGTACATACAATAGAAAGGATTATTTTAATTGGATCCGGCACATCAAATACGGCTGCGGTGACGGCACGGGGATTTATAGAGAAGTTTTCCGGAATTGGCACGGCCTGCATACTGTCCAATGAATTTTTAAACAACACCTATGTTTATGACAAAGATTCTCTTTACGTTTTTGTTTCCCAGACAGGCAACTCCATCCTGACGATGGAAGCGGTAAAAAAAGTAAAACGGCTGGGATATTACAATGTGGGAATGACGGAAAAAGAGGACACGGAGCTTGCCGGGGAAGCTTCGGCCCATATTGACCTGGGGTGTGGAAAAGAGGAGTACGGAATGCGTACTCTGGGCTATTGCTGTACAGTCCTTACTCTGATGGTTATGGGGCTCGAAATAGGGAGAAAGCGGGGCAGCGTCAGCAAAGAGGAGTATGAGGGCTGCTTAAATGAGATCCGGGAGATTCCCGGCTCCCACAAAGCGGTTTCCGATCAGGCGATGGTCTGGTTTGACAGGCATAAGGAGCAGCTGATGAATTCCCGCAGTTTTACTTTATATGGAAATAAAAGCTTATACGGCGTGGCACTGGAGGGGGCCTTGAAAATTCTTGAGCTGTCGAAGTCCAAAATGGCCGTGGGCTATGAGATGGACGACGGGATGCACGGGCCTACTATGGGATTTACTTATGCAAACTGCGTGATTGTCTTCAACGACGGCGGCGGGGAGGAGGATAACCGCCTGCAGCTGGCGCGCTGGGCAAAGGAAGAGAAGCATAATGGCTTTGTGGCCGGAGAGCAGGGGCTGGATGATGGAGATTTTGTCTTCAAATGCCGCACCAGACATTTTAAAGCTCTGGAGTTTGCGCCCTTTGTACAGGTGCTTGGCTACCGGCTGGCTGTGGACAACGGCGTGGATCTGAGCGATCGTGCCAGGCATAAAGAATTCACCTATTTTAAGACCCACACAAAGCGGGTTGGAGATTGACAGAAAGGGGTGGGTTATGAATTTTGTTGATGCTCGTATTGATGTACGTTTGATTCACGGCCAGGTAGCGACTCAGTGGACGAGAATGCTGCAGGCGGAGAGAATTATGGTTGTGGACAATGCCGCGGTCGAAAATCCGCTGCAAAAAAAGGCAATGAAAATGGCAACCCCGGAGGGAGTAAAGCTTAGTATTTTGACAACAGAGAAGGCCATTGAAAATCTGAAGAGCGGGAAGTATGGAGAACAGAGAATCTTTTTTGTCTGTGCTTCACCGAAAGTATTGGCAGATTTTCTGGATGCCGGCATCAAAGTTCCGCAGATTACCATTGGAAATCTGGTAGGCGGGGAAGGGAAAAAACGGGTTTATAAAAGCTTTGTATCGCCGGAGGAGGAAGCCTGGCTGGAAAAATTATCGGCGGCAGGAATCCCGATCCACTGGCAGGGAATTCCGGGGGATACGAGAATGGAATTTATGTCTATGCTGAGAAAAGGCGGCACAGAATAAGGCATGCCTAATAAAAAAAGTGTAATTGGCGCTTTGTGTATGCTGATGACAGCTTTTTGCTGGAGCTTGGGCGGTATTGTCATCAAAAATACCGGACAGCCTGCGCTGTTGATTTCTTGTTTCGGCGCTTTGGCAGCCTTGCTGTTTCATCTTGTCTTTTACAGAGGGAAAAAAATCGTAATAGACAAATTTGTGATACTTGTTGCGGTTGTGGAGGTTTTTGTCCGTTTGACTTTTATCTATGCCAATAAGCATACCAGTGCCGGATGTGCAGTAGCGCTGCAGTACACTTCTATTTTGTTTGTGATATTTTTTGAGGCAGTTCAGAATAGAGCGCTGCCGGGCTGGAAACAGTTTCTTGTTGTGGCCGCGGCAAGTTCCGGCATACTGTGCTTGTTTTATGATGGCATGAGAAATGACTCCATTTTAGGGAATATGGCTGCGGTAGCTTCGGGGCTGTTCTTTGGAGCACAATTCTGGCTTAATACAAAGGAACAGGCGGAACCGGTAAGCTCCATGACCCTCTCCTATGTGATCAGTTCCCTGATCCTGATTCCGCTTTTATTGCAGAACCGGAATCCGATTGGCGTGAATGATATGTTTTTAATGGGACTGAATGGAATCGTTGTCTGCGGGATCGGAGGATGTTTTTTTAATAAGGGAATCGGACATATTGAGGCTTTCAGTGCCAACTTGATCTGTATGCTGGAGATTGTGCTTGCGCCTTTGTGGACGTATCTTTTGTTAGATGAAAAATTATCCGGGCTTTCTCTCTGCGGGATCGCGGTTATCGTAATGTCGGTAGTTCTAAACCTGTTTTTGTCAAAAAAAGAGTCTGTCTGAGGCGGATTTGAGAGGCTGGTACATTTTGTGCCGGCCTCTTCCTTGACGCTTCGGTATCAATCGTGTACAATAAGGAGAAGATATTGGAATTATGGATATAGAAGGCAAAGTTTGTAGAGAATACCATTAGAAAAGCGAAAAAGGAGTATTAAATGAAGAGAGCGGTCATTATCGGCGCAGGGCCTGCGGGCATCACCGCTGCATACGAATTGTTAAAGCAGTCAAAGGAGTATGAGGTTTTGGTTTTGGAGGAGAGCCAGGAGATCGGCGGAATCTCCAGAACCGTGCGCTACAACGGGAATCGTATGGATATCGGAGGACATCGGTTTTTTTCCAAGGATGACCGGGTGACCAAGTGGTGGGATGATATGATGCCCCGGCAGGGAAAGCCCTCCTTTGACGACCGGAAACTGAACCGCAAGGTTCCCCTGGCCAAAGGCGGGCCGGACCCGGAGAAAGAGGACCGGGTGATGCTGACCAGGCGGAGGGTGTCCCGGATCTATTATAAGAAGAAATTTTTTGACTATCCCGTAAGTGCAAAGACGATTTTCCAGCTGGATATCTTTACCCTGCTCCATGCGGGCTTCAGCTATGTGTACTCGGCTGTCTTTAAACGGCCTGTGGACTCCCTGGAAAATTTTTATATCAACAGCTTTGGGAAAAAACTGTACTCCATGTTTTTTGAGGGCTATACGGAGAAGCTGTGGGGCCGTCATCCCCGGGAGATTGCCCCGGACTGGGGGGCCCAGCGCACCAAAGGCCTTTCCATTATGGGCATTTTAAAGGATATCCTGTCCAAGGCCTTCGGCGGAAAGCGGAGTAAGAAGAATGTCCAGACCTCCCTGATTGAGGAGTTTAACTACCCCAAGTACGGTCCCGGCCAGCTCTGGGAGACGGCAGCTTCGGAGGTAGAGAAGCTGGGCGGAGAGATCCGGAAAGGCTGCAAGGTGACGAAGATTCACACGGCGGGGAACCGGATCGAGAGCATTGCCTATGAGTGCGGCGGCAGAGAAGTCACGGTAGAGGGAGATATTTTCATCTCCTCCATGCCGGTGAAGGATCTGGTAGCCGGCATGAACGACGTGCCGGAGAAGACGGGGGCTATCGCTCAGGGTCTTCCCTACCGGGATTTCGTGACGGTGGGACTGCTGGTGAAGAAGCTGAACCTGAAGAACCAGACGAAACTGGAGACTTTGAACAACCTGGTTCCCGACTGCTGGATTTACGTCCAGGACGTAGGGGTCAAGCTGGGGCGCATCCAGATTTTCAATAACTGGTCTCCTTACCTGGTGAAAGAACCGGAAAAGACCGTCTGGATTGGCCTGGAGTACTTCTGTACGGAAGGGGACAAGTACTGGAATTTAAGCGAAGAGAAGTGGGTGAAATTCGGTACTGCGGAGCTTATCAAAATGGGCGTGATTTCCAGCGAGAAGGATGTGCTGGATTCCCACAGGGAGAAGGTAAAGAAAGCCTATCCGGCCTACTTTGACACCTACGGGCAGATGGACGAGCTGATTGAATACTTGGACGGCTTTGGAAATCTCTACTGTGTGGGCCGCAACGGCCAGCACCGCTATAACAATATGGATCACTCCATGGCTACAGCCTTTGAGGCGGTGGGAAATATTTTAAGCGGCAGAGAGGATAAGAAGAATATCTGGAGCGTGAATACGGAGAAGGAGTATCACGAGGAAAAGAAATAGAGGTATGATAAAAGAGGCATAGGTCTGATTCTGGCAGGAATCGGATGCTATGCCTCTTTTTAGTGCTATAAATGAGCCACACCGCTTTTGGGAAGCAGGTTTTCCGCCATGGCCCGGGCTGCCAGCCCGGAATAAAGGGAAGGAATCTCATAGAACCCGTAAGAACCGGAAAACTGGTTTTCCCGAAGCATGAAAATGTTTTGATTAAAATAAGTAAGGAAGCTGTTGTAATACGTCTGGGAAATCACCCCCAGCTCCCGGAGATGAAGCATAATTTCATAGCGGGCAATGCCGTATTTCTGTTTTGCCAGCCCCAGCTCTTCGTCGGAGACTGCGGTACGGCTTGTGCCGAACTGCTGATATACGATAGCCGTGGGGAGCAGCATTTCCCTGGCAAAGCAGGATAAAACGAAAGCTTCTTCCTCCTGTTTGAAGCAAAGTAAGGTCCGTCCCAGTTCTTTTAATAAAGCCATCCGGAATTCATCAATAAAAGGAATGGGGGTATAAAAAAGAAAAGGGATCTCTTTGGAATGCTCAATTCCGGAAAAACAGATGTGCCCGAAGGTATCCGGAAGTGAAGTCAGGAACCAGCCCTGCTGCTCCAAAAGAGTGCAGACGCTTGGAATGGCAAAGGAACCGATATCCCACTCTTTGCGGATTTTGAGGCAGGCCTTTTGGATGGAGACCGGATCCGCCGCCACCTCAATAGGCGTAAAGGAAGGAGTGGGGCGGGGATACTGTAAAAGCGCAGAAATCTGCACGTAACGTTCCAGATTGATTTGCACATAGGAAGCCAGCTCTGCCATGCGGGAAGAAGGCAGAGAGGGAAGCTTGGTTGTAATTGTTAAGTGAAAGTCTTCCCAATCCTTCTGATAAAAGAAGTCCTCCGGAGTGCCCAGGATAGAGGACAGCACAGGAAGCAGGGAGGAGGGGAGGGAGGTCTTTCCGGTTTCGTAATTTGAAAGTGTGCCCTTGGTGATAGGGACGGAACATTCATTCATTTTGTCTGCCAGCTGTTGCAGGGAAAGACAGTTAGCCTGTCTGGCCAGTTTAATCCGGTTGGAAATCATAGATATCTATCCTTTCAAGAAGAAAATTAAACATTTATAATTTGAATGTCTAAAACAGAAAGACAAAGCCTTTTTTATTAAGGATAAACGAAAACAAGAAAAAAGTCAATAGTTTCCTGAAAAAATAAGGAAAAATTTGACTAAATAAAAGAGAAAATAAACATAAAAAGATAAAATTCCCAATTTTGTTGTGCAATATCAATAAAAAACAGGGTTTAAATTTGGATAAAAGGGAGAATAAAAAAATGAAAATTGACAAATATTTTAAAAACGTTTAATATGGGGTTAGATAAACGAGAAGGGAGAAAGGATGATGAAGAAACAAGTAACGTCCGAAGTGGCAGGCAGTGTTATGAAAATCATAATTGACAATCCTGAGACAAAAAACGGACTGACCTGGGAGGGGGTGGAGCAGCTTTCCGACAGCTTTGAAAGGTTTATGGAGGATGATAAAATCCGGGCAGCCGTTATTACCGGAAATAAACAGTATTTCTATACGGGCGGACGGGTAAATCCCAAGAATCCTGGAGAAAATGAAAAATATGCCAATGCAATTTCCCGCTACAGCGCCGTGGCAGACAGAACAACGAAGCCCATGATTGCGGCAATTTCCGGGGATTGCCTGAAAGCGGGAATGGGGCTGATTGCCAAATGCGATTTTGCCGTTGCCAGGGAAGGCGTCCAGTTTGGCTTTCCGGAAATCAGAATGGGAGGAGTTCCTATGGTAGTCATGGCGGAGACTTTTGGAACCATGCCCAAAAAGAAAGCCCTGGAAGCTTTTTTAAGCGGCCGGAATTTTTCGGCTGAGGAGGCTTATCACATGGGGCTGGTAAACCGTGTGGCGGCGGAAGATAAATTTTGGGAGACAGTTGATGAGTTTGTCCGCATTTTTCTGGATACTCCCGGGGAACTTATTGAGATGACCCGGAGAGCTTACGATTCTTTGGAAAAAATAGAACGTATGCAGGATAGAAGGAAGTTTGCTATGGAAATGCTGCGGACAGAGGTTCTTACCACAATGGCGGAAACGGAAGTAACATACAATGTATAACAATAGGCGGAATGCCGCTGTAAATAGCAGAAAGGGGAAGTATATATGAAAAGAGCGATGGCAATATTTTTGAGTTTGTGTCTGGCAGGAGGGATGCTGGCGGGATGCGCAGGAGGGAAGCCGAAGGAAAACCAGGGCCAGTCCGGGGAGGTTTCCCAGGGGAATCAGGAGGACAAGCCCTCCGGTGAGGTTGTGAAACTGAAACTGGGAACCTGTGCACCGGAGAGTTCTACTTTTGTGACCAATGCCCAGCTGATGAATGATAAGCTTGAGGAATTGTCCGGAGGCACAGTGACCATGGAAATTGTAGGCGGAGGAGCCCTGGGGAATGTTCCGGAACACTTTGCACAGCTGAATAACGGTACGCTGGACATCTTTGTCCAGGGTGTGGACGCGCCTTCGGCAGTAAAAGGCGGTACGGATTTCGGTATTTTCAACGTGCCCTTCTTGTTTGATGACACAGAACATTTCCACAAATTTCTGGAATCGGATGTATTTGCTTCTATGATGGAAAAGGTTCAGGAGGAAAATAAGTTTTCCTGGCTGGGATTGCTGGGAGACCGTGCGCCCAGGTCCCTGTCTACCAAGAATACGCCGGTGCGTAAACCGGAGGATCTGAAGGGCCTGGTACTGCGGGTGCCGGAATCCGCTGTTCCGGTAGCTGTATTCCAGGCATGGGGAGCGAATACCACCACCAGCGCAGCGTCGGCTATTTTCGAAGGTCTTCAGAGCGGCCAGTTTGACGGACAGGATAACGGCATTGAAGCTATGGTGGTGGACGGTTTTATGGAAGTCCAGAATTGTTATATGAAGTTTGATCATACCCAGCAGGGGATTGGCGCTTTCATTTCGGATGCTGCCAAAGAAAAGTTAACGGAGGAACAGATGGGATGGCTTGAGGAAGCCCTGGAATATGCTTATGAAACGACCAGCCGGAAAATGTGGGAAGAAGAGATTCCCGGCTACTATGAGGCTATGGAAGAAGCAGGAATTACCGTGGTTTCCGATGTGGATGTGGATGCTTTCCGCCAGATTGTACTGGATCTGATTCCGGAATTTGAAGGGGAGTATTTTAGGGAAGGCCTTTATGAGGAAATCCGTTCCCTGGCGGATTGAGGAGAGCACCTTTTACACCGGAGGGAAACAGCATGTTGGTAAAAATAAAAGAGAGACTGGAACTTTGCCTGGAGATTCTTTGTGCGCTTTTATTAGTGACGATTACAGTTCTTGCTTTGATGCAGGTATGCGGACGTTATATTTTTTCACACACTTTTTTCTGGGTGGAAGAGATTACGGCCCTGCTTCTGGGCTGGATGGTGGCAACGGGGGTTCCTTTGATGTGGCTTAGGGAAGAGCATCTTTCCGTAAACGTGATTGACGGGCTTTTGCCGGGAAAGGCAGGTGCTGTCTGGAATGTGATCATTCAGGTGATAGGTGCAGGCGTAGGCGTTGTAGTCACCTACTCCGGAATCCGGGGATGGAAGCAGAATATGGGCTATTCCATTTCTATGCTCCGCTATGATGAGTCCGTGAAGTTCTATTGGATACCGGTTATGGGGTGCCTGTTGGTTCTATCGGCGGTTCTGGTACTCTTGACCAGAGGAAAGGAGGGGAAAGAATGTTAGAACAGATGCTGGTTTTGATTGGAGTTTTGGTTGTCTGCATTCTTATTAAGATACCTGTATTTTTGTCTCTAATGCTGTCTGTGCTGGCTTATATGGCTTGCTTCCCTTCCTCTATCCATATGGAAGTATTGGCCCAGGGCCTGGTTCAGGGATTGAGCAGTTACAGCCTTGCAGGTGTTATGTTTTTCTTCCTTGCAGGGGAAATTATGGGAAAGGGAGGGATTTCCCGCCGGTTGATCCGGTTTTTCAGGGCAGCTGTGGGGCATATCCGGGGCGGATTAAGCCACGCCAATGTTTTGGAGTCCATGGTATTTGCAGGAGTATCCGGTTCTGCCCTGGCGGATACGGCAGCCACCTGTTCCATTATGGTTCCGGCCATGAAGGAAAACGGATATTCCCCGGAGTACGCTACGGCTATCACAGTGGCGAGTTCTACCATCGGCCCCATTATCCCGCCTTCTACGGGCTTGATTTTGATGGGAATCTATACGGGCACCAATGTTTTGAGGCTCTTAATGGGAGGGCTGGTGCCTGGCATCGGAATGGGAATTTTTATGCTGATAGCTTCCTATCTTATTTCCAAGAAGCGGAACTATCCCAAGGATGCCTGGAAGGGATGGAGGAATCTGGGGAAAGAATTTAAAGATAATTTCTTCGCGCTTTTGATGCCGGTGATGATTATTGTATGCTTAAGCGCCGGTTTTGGGACGGTAAATGAAGTTGGCGCCGTCTGCTGTGTCTACGCTATCGTTGTAAGCTGCTTTATCTATAAAGACATTAATCTGAAACAGCTTTGGGAGGCGGTGAGGGGAGCTGCCAAGACCGGAGGAAAACTTCTGTGCATTATAGGCTCTGCAGGGATTTTTACCTGGATTATTGGGTCCATGGGGCTTCGGAGCGCGTTAAAAACTGTGCTGGCCCCCTTGATTCCCCATCCGGTTTTACTGTTGTTTCTGTGCATCGGCATTATGCTGATTGCCGGTATGTTTCTGGATCACACCATTATTATGCTGGTAATTGCCCCTTTGATGGCGCCTGCCGTAGCAGCGGCGGGAATTGATTTGGTACAGTTTTGCGTTATCACTATGATTGTAGCTACCTTGGGGCTTATTACACCTCCCGTAGGGATGCTGATTTATATCGGTTCCTCTATTGCGGAGGTCAACCCGGTGAAGGTGATACGGGAGCTCTACCCGTTTATCATAGCTATTTTAGCATTGGTAGTATGTTTGGTGTTTTTTCCACAGCTGACAGTATGGCTTCCCAATCTGCTGTACGGAGGGGCATAAGGAAAGAGGAAAGGCGGGAGACATGCAGGAAATGTCGATTTTGGAACAAATGGGGGCTTTTTACGGCGGGCTCTCCCTGGAAAATGTTCCGGCAGAAGTGATAGAGAAGGCTAAGCTCTGCCTTCTGGACGTGCTGGAATGCTGTCAGGCGGCGCCCTGGGATCACCGGTTAAAGGGAGCCCTGGGTTCTGTGAGAAGTTATAAAACAGAGAAGGGCGCTGCAGTCTGGGGAGAAGACTTTTGCCTTTGGGCAAAGGAAGCAGCCTTTGTGAATGCCCTGAGGGGGTCTCTGTCTTACCGGAACGATCTCCACCGCCGCTCGGCCGTTCATGGGGGAGCGGTGGTGTGCGCTGCTTCTATTGGCACAGCCGAGGAATACGGCGTATCACCGAAGCAGGTTTTATTGGGAATCGTAACCGGATACGACGCTATGATCCGTTTGGGGGAAACCCTGTTGAGAGCCGGGCTGCCCAAAGGCTACCGCAGCTCTGCCCTGTGCGGTGCCTTTGGAGCTGCCGTGGCAGCGGGAAAAACCATGGGACTTCCTGCCCGGAAACTGGCCTTTGCAGCCAGCTTCGCGTGCCACGCAGCCGGCGGGAATAACCAGTGGGCGGCAGCCGGAACCGGAGAAGACGCATTGCAGGCAGGCTGGGGGGCCAGGGCGGGAATTGAGGCCGCAGAGCTGGCCGGAGCCGGAGCTATGGGGTGCCTGGAAAGCCTGGAAGGAGAGGACGGACTGCTTGCCTGCCTGGGAGCCAGGGAGGAAGCTTTCCATATGACGGAAGAACTGGGGAAACGGTTCTGCATCCTGGAGGTGGAGCATAAGCCCATAGAGGCTTGCCTGATGCTGCAGACGCCCTGTCAGGCGGCAGAAAAGATAAGGGTTCGAAGAGACATCCATCCCCGGGAGGTAGAGAAAGTTCTTCTTTACGTGGCAGGACAGGCCAAAAGGCAGCCGGGCTGTGACAGCCTGCAGGCAGAAAACAGCGTGCAGGCAAAAATGAATCTGCGGTATGGGGTGGCACGGACATTATATAGAAGAGATACCTGGGAAAAACCGGACGAAGAGATGCAAAGCCTGATGGAAAAAATACAGGTGATAGAGGAACCGGCTTTTACGGCGCAATTTCCACTGAAGGTGCCGGCAAGAGTTCAGATTTGGGCAGGAGGCCGCTGCTTTGAGGAGGAAGCGGCGGATTTTATCCCATTGGCGCCGGAGGAGGTCCGGGAGCGGTTTGCCGGAACCTGCAAAAGTCAGCTTATTATCCGGAGGGTGGACTGCATGGAAGAACTTCCGGATATTGGGTGCCTGACCGGACTTTTGAAGAGATAGACGAGAGAAAGAAAAGAGGAGTGAAACTATGCTTTATGAAAAGACAGGAAATAAAAAGAAAAGTTTTTTGGAACTGATGAAGGAGGGGCCGGTTATGGCACCCTGTGTGTATGACTGCGTATCTGCGAAATTGGTGGAGAAGGCAGGCTTCCAGGCCTTATGCCTGTCAGGAGGAGAATTGGCGGCCAGCTTGTGCGGTCTTCCGGATATTGGATTAGTTACCCTGGATGAGCTGGCAGGAGCGGTGGAACGAATCTCTCCCTGCACCAATCTTCCTATGATCGTTGACATTGATACTGGCTTTGGAAATGAGCTGAATCTGATCCGCACCTGTAAGCGGATTGCTGACGCAGGGGCCAATGCAGTGCATTTGGAGGATCAGACGTTTCCCAAGCGTTGCGGCCATCTCCGGGGGAAGGAAGTGATTTCCCATGAAGATTTTATGGGCAAAATCCAGGCGGCAAAATATGCCCTGGAGGGAACGGACTGCATTTTGATTGCCAGAACAGACGCCTATCACACCCTGGGAAAGGAGGAAGCTATCCGCCGGTGCAACGATGCCATAGATGCCGGTGCGGATGTCACCTTTGTGGAGGGAAACAGCTCCCTGAAAGATATTAAAGAAGTAGGGGAGCGTGTAAAAGGACCGAAAATGTTTGCCATGGCTTCGGCGGGAGCCAGTCCCAAAGTGAGCCTCGCGCAGCTTCATGAGTGGGGATACAGCCTGATGACTATGCACTTTAGCATGGCCGGTGCCCTTATGGGAATGGAGGAATACGGAAGGCTGTGCTATGAGGCTATGAGTGACATTCCTGTAACGGAAGATCCGAGAGTGGATTCCAGTCCCATTTATTTGTTTGAGCTGTTCGGCCTTCATGAGTGGCTGGAATTGGGGAAGCAGTTTAATTCTTCCATTCAGGATGCGTCGGAGTATGAGGTGCGGGATTAAAAAGTTTAAAATATATCGGAAGATGTGCTTTTGCTTATAAGATAATTGCCAGTCCCATATAACAAATGCAGGACTGGCAATTTCCAAATGTATATTTCTATAAAAGCATTGATTTTATAATATCAACCAATAATCCACTGGCAACACCTTTGAAAATATCTGACAAAAAGCATTTGGAATATTTGTTAAAAACTTTTATCAATCCATCCTCATCTCTATTCAAAGCATATTTAAGAGCTTCTCCAGATGCTGCAAATTCCTCGGATGTTTCTGGCAATTTCTCATAGGCTTTTATTAATTCATCTTGAAGTTGTTCCCAATTATTAATAATCACCGAATTATTATCACCTGTTATTACAGTATTAATAACCTCTTTGTCATTCCCAACAGTTATAGGAGAATTATATAGCCTGCACTTGTTGAAATCTATTTGAATATTTTTAATATAATGATGATTGATGCAATATTCAATTACTTCAATTACTGATTGCAAAAATATTTCATCCTCACATATTATATAATATAAAATACCTGAATTTAAGAATATGTTTAAATATTTTGCATCATTACCATAGTTTTCCCATAAAAACCAGCTTACATATACAACGGCTATAATAATAAGAAAAATCCCAATTACCTTAATATCTTTATCAATTTGTGTGGCTCCGAATAAACCTAAAACGAATATTATGATAAACCACATATTAAAATTCTTTTTAGGAATCGGCTCAATACTAACAGATGAAATATTGCTAATTTGTAGCAGCACATCGTTAAAAGAAATAATATTATTTTCGATTTTAAAATTACTTGTATAGAATGCTTTTTCTTTATTCATATTTTAACTCCCTTTTTGGGAAAGTGTTCCCGTAACGCTGTCTATAACAACAATTCATTTCTCTCTCAAACTGGCTTTATGAGACTTTAACAACGATTTTTTGTAAAAAATACAGCATATTTTTTAAGCGATGACAAGGATAATTTCTGTGCTGTTGCATTCAATTTACTAGAAGATGAATTTTTAGCTAGAGACTGCCAGCAGTTAAGAAACCTTATCTTAGCCGGAACCCTATGAAAACGCTGGCGCTTAGTGAATGCAAGCCGTAGGCGCAGCACGAACTTAGCGTCCATTGCGTTTGAATGGAGCGAAAGCGTGTTCCGGCTAAGATAAGGTTTCTTAACTGCGTCCGTTCTCAGCCAATTCATCTTTCCAACAATTCAAAAGCCAGTACATCATCCCGCAAACTTCTGCCAATATCCCATGACAAAAATAAACAGTACAACCAAAGGCAGAATATAGGATACATAAAATCTTGCCCATTTGGGGAATTTGATTCCCGCTCCGGCATCAGCTTCGGTGATAAAGTTCTTCCAGCCCCAGCCGTAGCGGCTGGTACAGAAGAGGAGGTATACCAGGCTTCCCAGAGGCAGAAGATTGTTGGATACGATAAAGTCCTCCAGGTCCTGAATGGTACTTCCGGCGCCCAGGGGAGCAAAGCCGCTCCAAAGGTTAAAGCCCAGGACGCAGGGCATGGAGAGGACCAGGATGAGGATTAGGTTGACCAGCACTGCCTTCTTCCGGCTCCAGCCCCACAAATCGATGGCGAAGCTGATGATATTTTCAAACACGGCAATCACCGTAGATAACGCTGCAAAACTCATAAAGATAAAGAATAAGGTTCCCCAGAGCCGTCCGCCGGCCATCTGATTGAATATGTTGGGCAGGGTGACGAACACCAGGCCGGGACCCTCTCCCGGATCCACGCCGAAGGCAAAACAGGCGGGGAAGATTACCAGGCCTGCCATCAGGGCAATCAGAGTGTCCAGGGCGCAGATATTTAAAGATTCGCCCATGAGAGTCCGCTCCTTGCTGATATAGCTGCCGAAAATAGCCATGGCGCCGATGCCGAGGCTGAGGGTAAAGAACGCCTGGCCCATGGCTGCAAAGATGACTTCCCCAATGCCGTTTTCCACTACTTTTCCAAAATCAGGAACCAGATAGAAGCTCAGTCCCTCCCCGGCCCCCTCAAGGGTCACGCTGCGGACGCAGAGGACTACCAGGATCAGGAAGAGAAAGGCCATCATAATCTTCGTGATCCGTTCTACGCCGTTTCGAAGTCCCAGGCTGCAGATGCCGAAGCTTAGAATTACAGTGACAATCATCCAGAAGGTCATGGGGCCGGGTTCTCCCAGCATTCCGGAAAATACGCCGCCCACCTCCTCGGGGGACAGTCCGGTAAAGGTACCGGAGATCATTTTAAATACATAGGCCAGCATCCATCCGCCCACAGTGGTGTAAAACATCATCAGCAGATAGTTTCCGGCCATGGCAGCATAGCCCTCCAGATGCCAGAAACTGCCCTTAGGCTCCAACACATGAAAGCTTCTGGCCGCTGACTTCTGACTGGCGCGGCCCACGGCAAACTCCATGGCCATAATGGGCATTCCCAAGATTACCAAGAACACAAGATAGATCAGTACAAAGGCAGCTCCGCCGTATTTTCCTGTAATATAAGGAAATCTCCAGACATTTCCCAGTCCAACGGCGCATCCGGCGGAGATTAGGATAAACCCAAGCCTGGATGAAAATTTTTCGCGCTTTTCCATTACATAATTCCTCCTCGTTTTTCCAAAGCCGCAGACACGGCATATAAAAAAATGATAACAAAGAACAGGGAAAAGGTCAAATAAATAATGAAGATTTGTCAAACGTGTACGAACAGATAAATTAGCGCAAATGTGATTGACTTTTCACTGCTTCATGCTATACTTGATAAGTCGGAAATCTCTGGCAGACAGACATTCCGGCAAAAGAAATCCGTGTGTTCGAAACCATCCACACGTAAAACAAAACTAAGGAGATAACTAAATATGAGAGAGAACAAAGTGCAGCTTATGACCCAGGCGGCTATGATTGCCGCTGTCTACGTGGTTCTTTGCATCGTCTTTGAACCCATCAGCTACGGTGCTATCCAGACCCGCATTGCAGAGGCCCTGGCGGTCCTGCCCTTCTTTACCCCGGCGGCGGTTCCCGGACTTTTTATGGGATGCCTGATTGCCAACCTGCTGGGAGGCGGAATTATGTTGGATGTGATATTTGGAAGCCTGGCTACGCTGGCAGGCGCTGTGGGAACGTATCTGCTGCGGAGGAAAAGCAGATATCTGGCCCCGCTGCCGCCCATTGCGGCCAATGTGCTGGTTATTCCCTTTGTGCTGCGGTACGGATACGGAGATCCCCTGCCGATTCCCTTTTTGATGGGAACGGTGGGACTGGGAGAGATCCTGACCTGCGGAATCATGGGAACGGTGCTTTTGATAGTGCTTTCCAGATATAGGAGGGTGCTGTTTAAGACAGCGTAAATGGCAGATGGTTTTAAGGGCTGCCGCAGAATAAACCGGAAGGTTTGTTTTGCGGCAGTTTTTTTTAGCCATTCTTTTTGCTGCTAAAGAAAATTTATTGGAAAAATTGAGAAAACCTGTTGACGGAAATGTTATAAAATGTTATGATTTGTTAAAGATAGCCCTTTGCACATAACAATTCAAAACAAGAGGATACATAATATGAACCAGCTCCGCAGGGAACATATCGGAAAGTTTATTCAGGAAAAAGGTGCAGTCACCGTAAAGGAGATCAGCACGCTTTTTCCTGATGTCAGTTTAATGACGATTCACCGGGATTTGGAGAAGCTGGAGGAGGAGGGCGTGATTCTCCGCACCAGAGGAGGGGCTATGTCTCCCACGGCGGGAAGCAGCCCTACAGAGGTAAAGCTTGAGGCTCGGATGCAGACCAATCGGAAGGCCAAGCGGGAAATGGCCCGGAAAGCCCTGAAGCTTATCGAGCCCGGCAGCGCGGTGTTTCTGGATGCAGGCACATCCAATATGGCTCTTGCCCAGGCCCTTCCTGATATGGATGTAAATATCTTTACTACAGGCCCCAACATTGCCCTGGAACTGGGAAGGCTGACGATCCCCACCATCCATATGTGCGGAGGGACCTTAAACCGCTTTAACCAGGCGGTGTCCGGCCAGAGTACCCTTATGATGCTGGAGCAGATCAATATTGCCACGGCATTTCTGGGCGTTTCCGGTTATACGGATCAGGGGGGCTTTACCTGCGGGAAAGAGGACGAGATGCTGGTGAAACGGCTGATGATGAAGAAGGCGGGGAAAAAGGTAATTCTTATGGACAGCTCCAAATGCGGCAAAATCCTTCCTTATACCTTCGGGAATATCGAGGATGCGGACTGCATTGTCAGTGACGGACGGCTTCCTCAGGAATTTTTAAACCGGGCAGAGCAGGCGGGAATACAGATTCTCTAAGAGATGGTTGTTAATGAAACAAAAAATAAATGAACCAAATGTAATGGAGGGAAAGAAAATGGCAGTAGGCGTATTGATGCCAAAAGCGGGAATCACCGTGGAAGAGTGTATTATCACAGAATGGCTGAAGAAAAAGGGCGACCATGTAAATGTGGGCGATATTCTCTTCACCTATGAGACGGATAAGGCATCCTTTGAGTGTGAGTCCACAGCGGAAGGAGAGATCCTTGAGATTTTTTATGAGGACGGGGATGAGGTTCCCGTTCTGGTGAATGTGTGTGCGGTGGGACAGCCGGGAGACGATATCACCGGAATCAAAGAGGGGACGGCAGAAGCCCCCGCAGCAGTGCCGGCAGCGGAAGCTCCCGCAACAGCCCCTGCACAGGCGGCGGCTCCTGCGGGCCATGTGGCCGCAGGCGTATTGATGCCCAAAGCGGGAATCACTGTGGAAGAGTGTATCATTACGGAATGGCTGAAGAAAAAGGGTGATCACGTAAATGTGGGCGATATTCTCTTCACCTATGAGACGGACAAGGCGTCCTTTGAGTGCGAGTCCACGGCAGAGGGTGAGATCCTTGAGATTTTCTATGAGGACGGAGACGAGGTTCCGGTGCTGGTAAATGTGTGTGCCATTGGAAAGCCCGGGGACAGCATTGAGGGAATCAAAGAGGGAACGGCTCCTGCGGCGGCTCCGGCAGCGGAAGCGCCTGGGACACAGGCAGCGGCACCTGCGGCGGCAGCTCCCGCAGGCAATATGGCGGCAGGAGTGCTGATGCCCAAGGCAGGCATTACTGTGGAAGAGTGCGTGATTACCGAGTGGCATAAGAAGAAAGGTGATCATGTAAATGTGGGCGACATTCTCTTTACTTATGAGACGGATAAGGCAGCTTTCGAGTGCGAGTCCACCGCAGAAGGTGAGCTGCTTGAGATTTTCTATGAAGACGGGGATGAGGTTCCGGTACTGGTAAATGTATGTGCCATCGGAAAGCCAGGGGACAGCATCGAGGGATTGAAAGAGGGAACAGCCCCGGCTGCGCCTGTGGCAGCAGCGGCACCTGCGGCGGCAGCTCCCGCCGAGGCATCTGCTCCTGGAGCGGCAGCGGCATCCGGCCCTGCCAATCCCGATGCCAAGGTATCCCCGAGAGCCAGAATGGCAGCCCGGGATCTGGGCGTGGACGCTACGGCAGCGACGCCTACCGGACCTCACGGACGAATTGTAGAGGCAGATGTGAGAGCTTACGCGGCTACGGCACCTGCGGCGGCACCTGCGGCTCCCGCAGCAGCGGTGGAGGCGCCTGCTCCGGCGGCAGAAGTTCCTTCAGCGGTACCTGCAGCGGAAGCAGAATATGTAGATGTGAAATTCTCCGGCGTGAGAAAGGCTACGGCCAAAGCGATGGTGAAATCTTTAAGTACCATGGCCCAGCTTACCCATTACCATACCTTTGACGCTACGGCTCTGATGAACTTGAGAAAACAGATTAAGGCCAACGGAGAGGCTATGGGAATGCCGAATATCACCCTGAACGATATGGTAATGTTTGCCGTATCCCGGATTATCCTGAACCATCCGGATCTTAACGCCATTATGCCTCAGGAGAATGTACTGCGCAAGTACACCAACGTACATCTGGGAATGGCCGTGGATACCCCCAAGGGTTTGATGGTTCCCACCATCTTCAATGCCAACAAGATGACTCTGGCCGAACTGTGTGTGGAGGCTAAGCGCCTGGCCAAGATCTGCCAGGAGGGAAAGGCTACCCCGGATATGCTTTCCGGTGCAAGCTTTACCGTGTCCAATGTGGGCTCTCTTGGAGTAGAAATGTTTACGCCGGTTGTGAATCCGCCGCAGGTGGGGATCCTGGGAGTCTGCGGCATCACCACCCGGGTGAAGGAAGTGAACGGCGAGATCAAAACTTATCCGGCTATGGGCCTCTGCCTGTCCTATGACCACAGGGCTCTGGATGGAACGCCGGCTTCCAAGTTTGTGAAAGAGCTCTGCACCGCTCTTGAGAACATTTCTTTATTAATGATGAAATAACCAACCAACCGGGGTCCGGTACGTTTGAACGGGCCGGACCCAACCATCTAAGCCAATATCCGCGCCAGGCAGGTCTTTTGACGGCTGCCCGCGGAAAATAAATAAAAAGGAGATTATGAACCATGCCAAAGTCATTATATGTCGATCCCGACAAAATGCGCGCCGAGGGAAAAATTACCTTTAAGGATATTCCCATCAACGTGTACAAGAAGTCCGTGAAGGAAGAAGTGGACGAGGGGAACTTTACCAAAGAAGATCTGCTGCGTATTTTCCGTGACATGACCATCTGCCGTGAGTTTGAGGATATGCTGAACCAGATTAAGACCCAGGCAAAATATGCGGACGTAGAGACCACCTATCCGGGTCCCGCCCATCTTTCCCTGGGGCAGGAGGCCGCTGCTGTTGGAGAGGCTTACCTGCTGAACAAGAATGATTTCACTTTCGGCAGCCACAGAAGCCACAGTGAGATTCTGGCCAAATGCCTGTCCTGTATCCAGAAGCTGGATGACAAAGAGCTTCTGGACGATATGGAGAATTTCTTTGACGGAAAAACCCTTAAAGCGGTGAAGACCGTGAGCAAGGCGGAGGGCGATGTAAAAGAGCTGGCCATTGAGTTCATCGTGTACGGCGCCCTGGCAGAGCTGTTTGCAAGAGAGAACGGGTTCCACAAGGGACTGGGCGGCTCCATGCACGCATTCTTCCTGCCTTTTGGCGTATATCCGAACAACGCTCTGGTAGGCGGCTCCGCAACCATTTCTACCGGTGCAGCTCTCTATAAGAAGTGCAACGATCAGGAAGGCGTTGTGGTTGCCAACTTAGGTGACGGTTCCATGGGACGGGGTCCTGTGTGGGAGGCTCTTTCCTTTGCTACCATGGATCAGTACCGCACCCTCTGGGAAGAGGGAAAGAGAGGCGGGCTGCCCCTGATTTTCAATATTAACAACAACTCCTACGGCATGGGCGGCCAGACCTGCGGCGAGACCATGGGTTACGGGGAGCTGGCCCGTATGGGCGCAGGCGTAACCGAGAGCCAGCTTCATGCAGAGCGGGTGGACGGCTACAATCCCCTGGCTGTTATCGACGCATACCGCCGGAAGCTGCCCCTGGCTAAGAGCGGGGAAGGCCCCGTGTTCCTGGATGTGGTGACCTATCGTCTGCTGGGACATTCCACCTCCGATCAGAACGCATACCGCACCAAGGAGGAGATCGAGGCTTGGAGAGCCCAGGATCCCCTGGTAACCTTCCGCAAGGCCGTAGTGGACGCAGGCATTGCCGAGGACGGCGAGTTTGAAGCTATTTGGGCAAAGACCAAAGAGCGTATGGCACGCATCTGCCGCCTGGCGGCGGATAAGGAGGCTTCCCCCTACCTGGATTTTGATAAGGACCCGGGCATTGTGGAGCGCCTGATGTTCAACAATGAGAAGAAGCGCAACATGGATCCCTCCAGGGAGCCTTCCGTAACCGGACCCAAGGAGAGTTGCAAGCGCTATACGGATATCCAGAAGAAAGTCCGCACACACTATACGGCGGACGGCAAGGAAGTAAGTGCTATGAAGCGCTACAATATCCGCGACGCTATTTTCGAGCCCATGTTCAATAAATACTATGAGGATCCCACCCTTATTGCCTACGGTGAGGATGTGCGTGACTGGGGCGGCGCTTTCGCCGTTTACCGGGGATTTACGGATGTAATCCCCTACTCCAGGCTGTTCAACTCCCCCATCTCCGAGACAGCCATTGTGGGTACGGGAGTAGGCTACACTATGTGCGGCGGCCGTGCAGTGGTAGAGCTGATGTACGGCGACTTCATCGGATGCTGCGGTGACGAGATCTTCAACCAGATGGCTAAATGGCAGGCTATGAGTGCCGGTATCCTGAAGATGCCCCTGATTCTCCGGGTGTCCGTAGGTTCCAAGTACGGCGCCCAGCATTCCCAGGACTGGACGTCCATGTGCGCTCATGTACCCGGCCTTAAGGTCTGCTTCCCGGCTACGCCTTATGAGGCCAAGGGCCTGATGCAGGCAGCCCTGAACGGAACCGACCCGGTGGTATTCTTTGAGAGCCAGAGAATCTACGATATCGGGGAAAAATTCCATGAGGGCGGCGTTCCCGAGGGAGAGTACGAGATTGCCTTCGGTGATGTAGACGTATTGCAGACGGGGTCCGATATTACCATGCTGACCGTAGGTGCAACCCTGTACCGTGCATACGATGCGGTGAAAGAGCTGGAGGAGAAGTACGGCCTGTCCGTAGAGCTTATCAACCTGCACAGCCTGGTTCCCCTGGATTACACGAAGATCCTGGAGTCCGTGAAGAAGACCGGCAAAGTGGTACTGACTTCCGATGCCTGTGCAAGAGGAACCTTCCTGGACGAGGTTGCCAAGAATATTACGGAGCTTGCCTTTGATTACCTGGATGCTCCGCCTGCCATCGTAGGCGCCCAGAACTGGATTACACCGCCCTACGAGTATGATCATTACTTCTTCCCCCAGAAGGAGTGGATTCTGGATGCCGTCAATGAGAAACTGATTCCGCTGAAAGACTACAAGCCTGTCACCAATGTAACAGCAGAAGAGCAAATGCGGAAACTGAAGTTGGGAATCTAGTTCACCAGCTTAGCCAGACATAAAAAAGATGCCAAATCGTGCTTGCACGAATTTGGCATCTTTTTTTATGTCTGAGGAAGCGCCCATTCTATGAGCAAAAAGGAGCTGCGAAGCAGCGGAAAGCGCCGAAGGCGCGATTTTGCGAATGGGCGCAGCTAAGCGTCCTGCTTCCGATACGCCTTCCGGTAACTCAGCGGACTGTAGTTGGTAATCTTCTTAAATACGGAAGAAAAGTAATTGCTGGAAGAAAACCCCAATTCATAAGCCAGCTCCGTAATGTTGCGCTCCGTATTTATCAAAAGTTCCTTTGCCAGTTCAATCTTCTGCAGGATGATGTATTCCGCAGGGGTAAAGCCCACTTCCTCCCGGAATTTGCTCTTAAAGCGGGAGATGGAGTAGCCGGAGATTTCTGCCAGTTCCTGGATAGGGAGGGCTTCGGTGAGATGGGTGGCCACATAGTTCATGGCCTTCTGGATATGGACATCGATCTGGCGGAGGGTTTCCTCACGAATGGGATTCATGTAGTACAGGTTAAACAAAAATGCGGTGAGGAAGGGACAGCCGTTGATAATGTCATCCCTCTGCTCGCTGGAGAACAGGTTGAAACCTGTGCGTATCAGCTGGATTTCTGTAGCAGATAGCTGGAGATGCCGGTGTCCCAGAGACAAAAGGCGTTCCCGAAGGATACTGCTGTGTTCCCGGTTCAAACCCAAGATGCTGTTTTCCTCTTTGCTTACATCAATCTGAACGGCGTAGAATTCGCTGGGCTGCTGGGACTGCTCGCCGTTTCCGTGCAGTTCGTAGGGGAAAATGCAGAAGGCTTCATTTCCCGTGATGGTATAAGTGTTAAACTGCCCGTCCTGCTTCAGCATAGTACGCCTTGCTCCCTTGACCATGCAGTGGATCTCCAGGATATCGGAGTGATAATGTGTGGGGGAAGGGTCGAAGGCAAAGGGGTGGCTCCAGTGAGACAGGTTTTTAAGTCCCGGAATCTGATGGACATCCTGAGTGATGATTTTCTTGTATTTTGACCAACAAAACTCATCGAAGATTTCGAACATGAACCTTATGTATCCTTTCAGAAAAGAAAAGTATAAAAAAGTACTAAATATTATATCGAATGAGATTTTTTCTTAAAAAGATTATACTACAGGTGTTCCAAAAAATCAAAGAAAACCAAGTAATATCATGTTCCGGTGCCGCCGGAGTGCGGTCATTGGAAAATACCAGGGATATGGAAGGTGGAGGAAGAGAGATGGAATATCCGAAGAATAATTTTCCGGGAGGCGTCTGGCCGGTTATGCTGACACCCTTTACGGAAGACGGGCAGATTGATGAGAAAGGACTTCGTGCTCTTGTAGACTGGTATATTGAGAGCGGTGTAAACGGGCTTTTTGCCTCATGCCAGTCCAGCGAAATCCATGAGATGAGCTATGAGGAGAGGATACGTATTGCCCGGATTACGGTGGAGGCTGCCGGAGGCAGAGTGCCGGTGGTGGCCAGCGGTCATACCTCGGAGAGCCTGGAGGATCAGGCACGGGACATCAATGGGATGTGGAAGACGGGCGTGGATGCAGTGATACTTCTGACCAATCGCCTTGCCAAGGAGGAGGAGAGCGACCAAGTCTGGATTGAGAATTATCATAAGCTTGAGAAGCTCATCGATCCGGAGATCAAGCTTGGAGTCTATGAGTGTCCGAGGCCTTATAAGCGGCTGCTGTCCATACCGGTGATTACAGAGATTGCAAAAACAAACCGTTTCTATTTTCTGAAAGATACCTGCTGTGTTGCAGCGGATATCCGTGAAAAGCTGAAGGCCATTGAGGGAACGAATCTGAAGCTTTACAATGCAAACGCCACCACGGCGCTTCAGTCCCTGCGGGACGGAGCGGCCGGATACAGCGGAATTATGGCGAATTTCCATCCGGAGCTGTGGGTATGGCTCTGCCGGCATTACAATGATAAACCGAAGAATGCGGACTGCGTACAGGAGGTGCTGATGGCGGCGTCTCTGATTGAAAGGCAGCTCTATCCGGTCAATGCAAAATGGCATCTCAAAGAAATTGAAGGTCTTCCCATAACAACAAAGTGCCGTGTGCAGGACGATTCCCTTCTGTTTGAGACCTGGAAGGAAGAGGTACGCATGATGGACCGCCTCTGTACCAGGACTTTTGAGACTTATTGCAGATAGTCCGGTCCGGAGAAAGGGAGGGAGCAGCATGGGGGCTTTGTGTAAAGCGCAGCAGATACGTGAGAAAATGAAACGGGGGGAGCTTGTAACAGGCGGACACACATTTTACCTGGATCCGTCCATTACGGAAGCCTTGGGCCTGCATGGGTTTGAGTTTGTCTGGATCGACGGGGAGCATTCCGCATTTGACAAAGCAAGTACGCTCTCCCATATCATTGCGGCAGCGGCGGCAGATACGGCTTCCATTGTGCGGGTACCCTGGAATGATCCGGTTCTGGTGAAGCCGGTTTTGGAAATGGGACCGGACGGAATCTTGTTTCCCATGGTGTGTACGGCGGAAGAGGCAAGAAAGGCGGTGGCGGCCTGTATGTATCCGCCAAAAGGAGTCCGGGGCTTCGGTCCCCGCAGAGCCAACCGGTACGGTGCTATGGAAAACGAAGAGTTTCTTTCGCATCCGGAGGAAAGCTTTCTCCGCATTATCCAGATAGAGCATGTAGATGCAGTAAGAAACCTTAGAGAGATTCTGGATGTGGAGGGAATCGATTTCCCTCTGGTAGGGGCAAATGATTTGTCGGCATCCATCGGGCATCTGGGAGATACCAGGCATCCAAAGGTCCGGGCGCTCTGCGATGAGATTGTAGAGATTTGCAGGGAGAAAAACCGCCCCTTCGGGGTTTCCCTGGGAGCCGGGGATCGGGAGGCCATCCGTTATTGGATTCAGAAAGGCGTTTCCTTTATGGGATGCGGCGACGATATCAGCTATATCAGCATGGGATGCCGGGCAACCATGGAATATGTAAATAGCTGTATCAAAGAAAAACAGATCAAAGCGTCGGAATGACGTTGAGATAAAAAAACAGCAGATTCCCGGACAGAGCCAGAAGGGATTGCGGACGCAAAGCGGCTGGGAATCCTTCTAGAAAAGGGGCTCTAGAAGGGAAGCTGCGGAACTAAAAACAGCAGATTCCCGGAGAGAGCCCAGAAGGATTTACAGACGCAAGAGCGGCTGGGAATCCTTCTAGAAAAGGGGCTCTAGAAGGGAAGCTGCGGAACTAAAATAGGAGGAAAGAAAATGAAGAAGAAAATTTTAGCAATGGTATTGGCTGCAAGTATGGCAGGGGCTTTGCTTGCAGGCTGCTCATCCAAGCAGGAACAGCCTTCCCCCAGTGAGACGGAAGAGCCGGGTGCACCGCAGGAAACAGGAGAGGCGGATGATACGGAGGCATCCGGGGATCTGGGAGATCCGGTTACGCTCACCGTTACCCTGACTGCCGTATCTACCGACACCCATGCCCAGGCAATGCAGAAGTTTAAGGAGACCGTGGAAGAACTGTCAGGCGGCAATATTACCGTAGAAGTCTATACGGATGCACAGCTGTTCTCTCAGGAGGAGGAAGTTGCGGCTGTGGTGATGGGGGATGCGGATCTCACGCTGACCAGCGCATCCTGGCTGACTACAGGTTCTCCCTGGGTATCTATGTTCACGGCTGGATATCTTTTCAACAGCTATGATCATATGACAACAACCTTGAACGGTGAAGTAGGAAAAGAAGTATTCCAGAAAATTTCGGAAGAACAGGGACTTTTCCCGCTGGGAGCCTGGTATCTGGGTTCCAGAGAGATTTCTCTTTCCACAGACAAGGCTGTTAAGACTCCGGAAGATTTGAAAGGAGTAAATCTTAGAATGCCGAACACGGAAGCATGGCTGTTCCTGGGTGAGGCTTTGGGCGCAAATCCGACTCCTATGTCTTTTTCCGAGCTCTATCTGGCTTTGCAGACAGGTTCTGTGGACGGACAGGATAATCCCCTTGGAAGCGTGGAGAGTGCAAAGTTCTACGAAGTGCAGAAATCCATTACCCTGACCCACCATCTGGTTGACTCTGTATGGCCGGCGATTAACAATGCAAAGTGGGAATCTCTGTCAGAGGCACAGAAGGATATCGTGCTGAAGGGTATCGAGGCGGGAAGAGAGTTCTGCGATACAACAAACCTTCAAAAGGAATCTGAGCTGGTTGCGTTTTTTGAGGGAGAGGGGCTGTCCATTTATGAGGCCGATATTCCTGCATTCCAGGAGCATGTATTAAATTACTATCTGGAGTCGGATATTTCTAATGACTGGGATATGGAGATGTATGACAAGGTTGCTGAAATTGGACAGGAATTTGTGAAGTAGTGGCGGTGTACTGTTGAGAATAGATGTTCCCGCATCCGCAGATTATGGAAAAGCTTTTGGCATAGTCCTGGGTGCGGGGCTCTCTCGGTATGAAAATTAAGAATAGGAAGGAGTTGCGCAATGGATGGAATGAAAAAGATTGGAACGTTTCTCCGGGATTGCGTGGAGCTGTATATTCCGATTGCGGCATTTTTGATCATGTTTTTGGTATTCGTGATTCAAATTGTGGCAAGGTATGTCTTTAAAAACCCCGTGCAATGGGCTTATGAGGTAACGGTTATGGGGTACCTGTGGATGGTGGTGCTGGGAGCGTGCTATGCGTATAGAGACAGATCCCATGTTACTTTCACACTGATATATGACAGCCTTTCAGTGAAAGGAAAGGCGATCTGCGGCTTTCTGGGTAATCTTTTGATGGCGATTGCATTTGCTGCCATGTTTGTACCGGCCTGTCAGATGATTGCCCAAATGAAGATCCAGGTTACCAGCGTATTCAAAATCGGGCTGAATATCGTGTATCTTCCGTTTATACCGTTTATGTTCATTATTTTGCTTTATATCCTATATGATATGTGGCTGGAGATTATGGTGTTTACTGGTATAGGCGGCGAAGCGGCAGTGAAAAAGATGCTGGATGAAACGAAGAATGAAACGCAGGAAGCCATCGAGGCGGCTATGGGGTGCGAGGAAGAGAAGGGGGCAGAAAAATAGTGAATTTTAGTCTGGCTTTAGTGGTGTTTTTATTGATTTTTGTCTTGATTTTCGTTTTGCGCATGCCAATCCCAATGGGCATGATGACTGCGTGTGTATTTTATTTCCTGATAAGCGGAGACAGCCCGAAAATGGTAGCTCAGCAGACGCTGAAGACATTCTATACGAATTATACGATTATTGCAGTACCGCTCTTTATTTTTGCGGCAAATGTGATGAACAGCGGCAAGGTGACAGAGAAGGTATTTGGCTTTGCCATGGGATTTGTAGGCCGTTTTAAAGGCGGTTTGGGGCATGTGAACGTCCTGGCTTCCCTAGTATTCTCCGGAATGACCGGATCTGCCATTGCGGATGCCAGCGGACTTGGAAAAATGGAAATTGACGCTATGAGAGCGGAAGGTTATGATGATGGCTTCAGCTGTGCCATTACTGCGGCGTCTGCAACAATCGGCCCGATTTTCCCGCCGAGTATTCCCATGGTCATCTACTCTATGCTTTCAGGAGCCTCAGTGGGGGCGCTTTTTATGGGCGGCATGGTTCCCGGAGTGCTGCTGGCTATTGCACTGATGCTCTATATTGTGGTAGTAGCCCACAAGAGGAACTATCCGGTCAGTGAACAGGTAAAGCTTCGGGCATTTTTAAAATATACATTTAATGCAATTCCGGCTATCCTGACGCCGGTGATTCTCCTGGTAGGCATCTATACAGGTGTAATGACTCCTACGGAAGCAGGAGCCGTAGCAGGATTGTATGCTTTGCTCGTAGCAATTTTTGCATACCGCGTATTGAAGTGGGAGGGCTTTAAGCAGGTTTTGGTTGATACGGTGAAGGCAACAGGAACCACATCCATCATGATTGGAGCAGCGACAACGATCTCCTATATTGTGGCGAAGGAACATGTGGCGGAGACCGTGGCAAATGCGATAACGGGTTTTACGGATAATAAGTTTATCTTTTTGCTGATTGTGAATATTGCTATTCTGATATTGGGAATGTTTATTGATACGTCGGTAATCCAAGTGGTGTTTATTCCAATCCTTCTGCCGATTGCCACTGCATTTGGTATTGATTTGGTACATTTTGGACTGGTGGTAATCTTTAATATGATGATTGGCCTTTCCACGCCGCCTTTTGGCATGCTGCTATTTATTACCAGCGGGATATCAGGGACGCCGCTTAAAGATGTTATCAAGGAAATTATAGGCCCGATTGTAGCAATGCTGGTGGTTCTGCTGCTCATTACTTATGTTCCGGATATTGTTTTGTTCCTACCCAAAATGCTGATGAATTATACGGGCTGACAGGAAGGGAGACATTGACATGATTGTTGACAGAATTGAGCGCATTGCAAATTATTACGGCCTGATGCCGGAATTTGAGGAGGCAGTGGAGTTTGCCTTGAGCCTTTCCGGGAAACCGGCAGGAAGGTATGAGTATGAAGGGCTTCCGGAAGGGAGGGTTTATGCTTTGATTCAGGAAGGGACTACGCAGCCTTATGATAAGGGAAAAGCGGAGGCCCACCGGAGATATCTGGACGTGCAGTTTCTCATGAAGGGAAAAGAGGCCGTATATTACGGGGATATTGAAGAGATGAAGGAGGCTGTGCCTTATGATAAGACGAAAGACATTGTCTTCTATGAGGCGGCGGGGCAGCCGGCCTGTATCCAAGAAGGGATGTTCTATGTTGCCTTTCCCCATGACGGACACATGCCCTGCAGGGACCTGGAGGGGACCCAGAGCTACCGGAAGATTGTATTAAAAATCAAAATAGGATAGAAATGGGTGAGCTGCTGCACAAAGTGCAGCGGCTCTTTTTCAATAGGGACAATTAATACTGGCTGATTCCAAGGGGAGGAGGTTGCAAAAACGTATGTTTTGCCGTACAATAAAACCGGATCCACCAAAACATCCCTTTTCGTATGATGGAAAGGGCTTCTTAAGAAAAGGAGACAGACATCATGAGCAACTACTTCATTCAAACCTACACCTGGAATCCCTGGCAGAATCTTGCCGTTGAGAAATATCTGGCCGGACAGATCAAAAAGGGCGACGTTATGCTCTATCTGTGGCAGAACGACCACACGGTGGTCATAGGAAGGAACCAGAACGCCATCCGGGAGTGCAGAGCCCAGCTTCTGGAGGAAGAGGGAGGCTTCCTGGCCCGCAGGACCACAGGCGGAGGAGCCGTGTACCATGATTTGGGGAACCTCTGCTTTACTTTTCTGGCTTCCCCGGAAGAATACAACCTTGAGAAACAGCTTCAGGTGATTCAGCATGCCTGCCGGAAATTCGGAGTGGAGACTCATTTCTCAGGAAGGAACGATATTATCACGGAGGAGGGTTTCAAATTCTCCGGCAATGCTTTTTCCAAAAATTCCAGATGCCAGATTCAGCATGGAACTTTGATGGTGAATGTGGACGTGTCTCAGCTTGGCCGCTATCTGACGCCCTCCAAGGATAAGATGAAGGCCAAGGGCGTGAAGTCTGTTCAGTCCCGGGTGTGCAACCTGAAGGACTTGAATCCGGAGGTGACAGTGGATGCCATGCGGCAGGCTTTGAGGGAGAGCTTTGAGGAGTTGTACGGCAGCTATGAGGAGCTTAATCCTGCCATCCTGGATAACCCGGAGGTGAAAGAGACCTATGCGCTCTATTCTTCCTGGGAGTGGAAGTTCGGAAAATCTCCCGAATGTGAGACCAGTTACAGAAAGCGCTTTGACTGGGGAGAACTGGAAGTTTACCTGAAACTGAACGCTATGCACATCAGCGAGATTATGGTGTTTTCCGATATGCTGGACGTGGAGCTTCCCGCAAAGATCGAGGAGCTTCTGCTGGGAAAGAGATATGACATGGCGGACGTGGACCTGGAACAGGCTTTTCCGGACTGCAGTGAAGAGCAGGCAGAGAAGCTCCGGGAAGTTGTCCGGTGGCTGGCAAAGCTGCGGGAGTAAGAAAATTCCTCCCTCTCCCTCAAATCGG
>CAJUMM010000011.1 GCA_910586955.1 uncultured Lachnospiraceae bacterium
TGCATGTGTTAAGCACGCCGCCAGCGTTCATCCTGAGCCAGGATCAAACTCTCATGTTGGAGTCTTTCTTCTGGTCCGAATAACTTCTGGCTATTCTTCCCGTTCTTACTGTTTTAGGTCGCTTATTGCTAAGCTGTCCTCAAAAATGTTCCGCTTCCCTGGTCCCCCAGAAAAGCTTCTCTCTTTGAATTTTCAAGGTTTTTTCACTGTTTAGTTATCAAGGTTCGCTTTTGCTGCGCTCAACACGCAACTTTGACATAATATCATGTTTGTTCCCGCTTTGTCAATACCTTTTTTGTATTCTTTTGAGAACAATTTCCATCACTTACGCGGTGGAATTATATTATATCATCTTTGTCCCAATATTGTCAATGACTTATAGGGGCAAAAAAAATATCTTTTGAAAAAGAACGGAGAAAGAGGGATTTGAACCCTCGCGCCGTTATTCACGACCTACACCCTTAGCAGGGGCGCCTCTTCAGCCTCTTGAGTATTTCTCCTGAAGTTCTTCAAACGATATTCTTTTTTCACGTCACGTATGACGCAGAAATAATTATACTCGAAGCATATCCGTTTGTCAACCACTTTTTTTCAAATCTGGAAATCCGGCAGGAGCGCTGTAAGGGCGCCCCTTTTTTCCCTAAATTAATGATGAAACAGCCGGATCCCTGTAAACGCCATTACCATACCGTATTTATTACAGGTCTCAATCACCAGATCATCCCGGACCGATCCGCCGGGCTGTGCAATATACTTTACGCCGCTCTTCCTGGCCCGCTCAATGTTGTCGCTAAAGGGAAAGAAAGCATCCGATCCTACAGTAACATTCGCCATCTTATCCAGCCAGGATCGTTTCTCCTCCTGGGTAAAGACTTCCGGTTTCACCTTGAAAATCCTCTGCCATGCCCCTTCTGCCAGGACATCCATATATTCGTTTCCAATATAAACGTCAATGGCATTGTCCCTGTCCGCCCGGCCGATACCCTCCACAAACTTAAGATCCAGCACCTTGGGACTTTGGCGCAGAAACCAGTTGTCCGCCTTCTGCCCTGCAAGCCTTGTACAGTGAACCCTGGACTGCTGGCCTGCTCCGATTCCGATAGCCTGTCCGTCTTTCACAAAGCATACCGAGTTAGACTGGGTATATTTTAGGGTTATGAGAGCAATTTTTAAATCCCGTTTTGCTTCCTTGGAAAGCTCCTTGTTTTCCGTCACAACCTTTGCCAGAAGTTCGTCGTTGATGGGAAGTTCCTGACGCCCCTGCTCAAAGGTAATCCCGTAGACCTCCTTATGCTCCAGCGGCGCCGGGCGGTAGGCAGGATCGATCTGAATCACATTGTAATTTCCCTTTTTCTTGGCTTTCAGAATTTCCAAAGCCTCCTCTGTATAGCCGGGAGCGATAACGCCGTCGGAAACCTCTCTTTTTATAATAGAAGCCGTATCCTTGTCGCAGACATCGGACAGAGCGATGAAATCACCGAACGAGGACATGCGATCCGCGCCTCTGGCTCTGGCATAGGCACAGGCCAAAGGAGACAGGTCACCCATATCATCTACCCAGTAAATTTTTTTCAGGGTATCATCCAGGGGAAGACCCACGGCAGCTCCTGCGGGAGATACATGCTTAAAGGATGTGGCTGCGGGAAGTCCGGTGGCTTCCTTCAGCTCTTTCACCAGCTGCCAGCCGTTAAAGGCATCCAGGAAATTAATATATCCCGGTTTTCCGCTAAGAACCGTGATGGGCAGTTCCGCTCCCTCTGCCACATAAATCCTGGAAGGTTTCTGGTTGGGGTTGCATCCGTACTTTAATTCCAATTCTTTCATTTTGATTTTCCTCCTGTTTCACTGCCGGAAAGGTTACTGATTCTTATTCACAATCCTGGTTTCATAGGTGCCTGAGGCAATGTCGATATAGCGAACAAAAAGAGACACTTTATTTTCTTCGTTCAGATTCATCCACAGCATATTGGTAAGCTTTTCTATATCATTGGGAACAGCTATTAGTTTTGGTTCTCCCTCAAAGCTGGGGAGGGGATTTCCATCCCGCTGGTAAGTATGGATGAAACGGCCTTCCCCCGGAATACAGTTTTCATAAGAAAAGGTATAGCGGTTACAGGAGCCCGGGTCCCCGTGATTGCTCTTTAAAATAGACAGGGAATAGCTGTAAACCCCATTTTCAATCTCCATCAATCCGGAAATCCGGGGCGTGTAGTTGGGAGCGTCGGGCTCAAACTCCCTGGTACGCAGAGACTCCTCAAAGGTCATACCTTTTCCCATACACTCATATACCGTATCCGTCTGATCTCCGTTGGTCACAATGGTCTTATTTCCCAGAACACGCACCGGAGCATAGATAATCAGGCTGGGATCCGTCAGTTTTGAAGGATCAAAGGCCTGGGTGCGGATACCTTCCCCCTCTTCAACAAAGATACGGTTCCTGCTGTTCTCGCTTCTCCCCATTATAAAATAAGCGGCTGCGGCCTTGGTGCCGTCCTCCGAGCGTCCCAGGATAATTCCTCTTCCCGGATAAGAATTTTCCCGCAGTTCCTGTGCCAGCGAAATCATTTCCATATGCTGTTCTCCTTCCTCCTATTTGTTTTTGGAATAAAAAAACGACAGTCCAAGCATTTCATTGCCCAGACGGTCGGCTCTCCAGTCTTATACTCCCCGTGGTTTTTCCACTTCCGTCAGTCGTATAAGCAATTCAAAAATAGCATTTCCCCAGGCGCTTGTCAATGCTTTTTGAAAAACTTCTTGGGAAATGCTTTCTTATCCCTGTAAAATTCATTATAATAGTAAAAAAACCTATCCCATACGAAGGAGGTATTCCATGTATTCTGCAAGTACTGACCGTTACATATCCATGCAATACAATAGATGCGGCGCCAGCGGCCTGAAACTGCCCGCAGTTTCTCTTGGACTGTGGCATAATTTCGGGGACACAGCCATTTATGAAACTATGCGCCGCCTTCTCTTTACTGCCTTTGACCAGGGCATTACCCATTTTGATCTGGCCAACAATTACGGCCCTGCTCCCGGAAGCGCTGAGAAAAATTTCGGCCGGATCTTGAGGGAAGATCTGATGCCCTACCGGGACGAGCTGATCATCAGCACCAAAGCCGGATATGAAATGTGGGAGGGACCTTACGGAAATTGGGGCAGCCGGAAATACCTGCTGGCAAGCCTTGACCAAAGCCTCTCCCGGATGGGGCTTGAATATGTGGATATTTTCTATCACCACCGAATGGATCCGGACACGCCTCTGGAGGAAACCATGGGAGCTTTGGATCAGGCCGTCAAAAGCGGAAAAGCTCTCTACGCCGGCCTTTCCAACTATGACGGACCCACTATGGAGCGGGCCTCTAAAATTTTGGAAGATCTCCGCTGCCCTTTCATTCTCAACCAGAATGCCTACAATATGTTTAACCGCACCATTGAGCAAAACGGCCTTAAGGAAGCTGCCTTCCAAAAGGGCAAGGGAATTATCGCTTTCAAACCTCTGGAGCAGGGGCTTCTCACCGACCGTTACCGGGAGGGAATTCCAAATGACAGCCGGATCCGCAGGGACGGAAGGTTTTTAAACGACGGTATGCTGACGAAAGAGAAAATGGCCGCTGCAGAGAGGCTCCGCACCCTTGCTTCCCAGCGGGGGGAAAGCCTGGCCCAGATGGCCCTAAACTGGGTGCTGAAAGATTCTAAAGTGACAAGCGTTCTTATAGGCGCCTCGAAACCGGAGCAAATCCTGGAGAACGTAAAGATACAAGACCGGGCTTCTTTCTCCCCGGAAGAGCTAAGACTTATTGACGAAATCACTGCCGGCATATAGGCAAAAACTCCGCCTCCAGGTTTTTCATTCCTGGAGACGGAGTCTCCCGTCTTATCCATGATATCTCCCTATGGTTTCCACAATCTGTCTCTTTACCATCTCCGCAATTTCCGTAGATTTCATTCCCTGGTATTCCTCATAAGGAATGGGCTTTAAAAAATGTACCTGCACCGTAACCGGACGAATGCTGTTGGTATCAAAAGCCTGGTAGGAATTCAGCATAGCCACCGGCACAATGGGGCATTTAGCATTCATGGCGCTTTTAAAGCTTCCGCCTTTAAATTCTCCCACTTCATTTCCCTTTTTGGAACGGGTTCCCTCGGGAAAAATTAAATAATTCCTGCCCTCTTTCACTTCTTCCGTAACGGACTGGATAATCTTCATATTCTGGCGCACATCGGACCGATCCATAAATTTCGCCTTCAATATGGCAAATACCTGTTTTAAAAATAAAATATCCTTTACTTCAATCTTCGCCACCACGGAAAAGGGTACGTCGCAGGCCTCGATAATAGAAAGCACATCAAACAATCCCTGGTGATTGGGGAAAAACATAAACCCTTTCTCTCCGGGAATATGTTCTTTTCCGTAAACTTTAATTTTCACTCTTCCGCCTTTGTTGGCATGAACCGTAATCTTTTTCAGCAGTGCATATTTCTTATCCTCAGGAATCTTATCCGTATGAGCGGCATAATAGCAGAGCTGGAACCACCACCAGGGAACAAAAGGCAGATTATACAGCACCATCAATAAAATTCGTTTCATGTAGACTCTCCTCCCTTTTGCCCTTCAAATTCCAGACGGATGGATAATTCTTTTCCTGCAAGGCCTGATCCGATAAAATCTGTCATAACGGTGCGGATTTTATCCGAATAGCTCCAATAAGGGCTGGTAGTCAGGGGAATCAGAAACTCTCCTTCCCCTCCGTCGTAAATAAACCGATGACTCTCTTTCAGGCCTTTGCCGTCATCCATAAAGTAAACCACACCCTCAAAAGACAATTCTTCCCCGGATCCGCTTAAATCTTCTACACAGATACGCAGAAACGGAATCTCCATTCCTTCCGCCGTTTCCTCAAATCCATACAGAAAATAATTTTCTTCCCCTGTCATCCGGTATCTGTCGTTTCCCAGCTTCTCCGTGTTTGTATCTGCAAGGCTGTATTTCAAATCCAGATCTCTTGTCTCTTCTTCCTCCAGGTATTCATTTCCCCAGGCCGCCGGAAGCATCTTCAAGCGCTCCTTGTGCATAAGAGCTGCAAATTCTTCCTCTGCAGCTTCATAGTTTTCCCGGATCTCAGGATTGTTGGTGAGGAAAATAATATTTTTGTACCTGCAGGGCACATAATGCCCGGCCAGATATTGATAGAGATAATAATTCCGGGTGCTTAAGGCGCCGGAATCATGTTCCCAGGCGGGCCATACTACAAGGATCTCCGGTTCCAGCTCTTTTAAGACTTCCACCGCCCGGGTCTGCATCACCTTATTGTTGGTATTGTAGGTACTGCTGAAAGGAAGGAGAACCTTTTTGTCCAGAATATTGTAGTGGGCAAGCTGATTGGTCATATCTACAAACTGGTACTCTTTCCCCAGATCATTGGCCAGCTCATTGAGATTCATAAGCTCCCTTTTCTGCTCCTCTGTAATATAAATATCTCCAAGCCCGGGAATCCCCGTCTCCTCTACAGAAGCATAGACATACTCCTCCGGAATCTCCTCCCTGGCAAACACTTTCCCCGGCATGGCCAGAAGATTGGATCCCTTAAACCAGGCGGCTAAGAGAAAGAGAAACGCCGTAACCAGAGTAATACTTGCGGATCTGTGTTCTTTCAGGTAAGGCAGAAAGACCATAAGAACCAGAAACAGGCTGCAGATACAGGTGACAATGATGCCCCGCTCTCCGAATTGGGTTCTCACAAAGGTATAGCGGACAATGATTCCGTTAAACAGCACCAGAAACAGGAAAGCATACACGGCCGTCTTTTTCTCCTCCCCTTTGCGCCCTGCCAGGAAATAGCAGGAGGCGGCCAGGGAAAAGGCAAAACCAAAGGTAGCATACCACACAAAGGGAGAATTTAATTCTTCCATGAGGATATCCCCCGTAGTCTCCAGAATTGCCGCTGAGTTTTCCACAATATACCGGAGAATTGCGAAAAACATGGGGATAAAACAGATTCCCAGAATCAAAAGGGGAATATAAAAAGGCAGGATCTCTTTCCTTATCCTTTTTTCCTTCAAGCCCAGGAACACCTTCCATCCTTTCTCATGGATCCCCTCATACAGCACCATGGGAAGAGCCGCAAGAGCGCAGGCCCCTCCAATGGAGGGATTCCAGGCAATGGAGAGAATGGAGATAAAGGTCCAGCACCACAGGAGCCTGGGAAAATTCTTTCTCACCCTTTGAGAAAACACAATCAGGATAAAGGGAAGGGCGAAAGCCCAGCGCACATAGTAATATTTATCCCCAAACAGGGAAAATAAAAGGATGCACAAAAGCCCCGCCAGCCGGTTATCCACAAAATAATAATACACCGCCGCTGTAATCAGGGCAATCACCACGCAGCCTATGACCATGGCCGCCTCAAAAGAAGCATAGGTTCCGTCAAACAGCGTATACCAGATCCCGGCCTGGAAATAATCGCAGACCCCGTGAATGGGCATCGTATCCAGATAAGGCACGGTTCCAAAATTCAGAAACTGATGGAGGGGCCCGGAAAGTTCCCCATAATGATACATTTCCAGAGGAGAACCGGAAATGGTTCCCCTTGGAAGAGTATAAGAGGCAAAAACCGCCAGGGAAAGAAAGCTGCTCAGATAAATTCCGGCGTTCTCTTTCTTTCTGTCCTTCCGGAAAATCTGCCGGCAGTTATATAAAATCAAGACTGCCGCCACAATACCTGCTGCCAGCTTCATCTTGAAAGAATCGTATTGAGTAAAGACAATTCCGTCCTTCACATATTCATACCGGGCAATCCACAGAAAGCTAAGGGGAAGAAAAAGCTGGCTTGCTTCCAGCGAAACCTTCATTTCCCGTTCCGTCCCTCCCCGGAAATAGCGCCATCCCACAAAAGCCACAGCTATCAGCATGACAATCTGGAACCCCTTCAGCAGCACCTGCAGCATACCGGCACTGGAATCCCCTGCCCCGCCTGATACAAGCTGCACGGTCTTCACTGCCGCTGCAAGGGAAAACTGCGAAAAGAGAAGCAGAAAACAAATATTTTCAATCCTCCGGTACCTTTCCCCTGTCAGGATAGCGTATTCCTTCCTCTGATCTACCTCCTTCGCCAGCACCGGAACTTTCTTAGAAAGAAGGGTAAAAAACACCGCAAAAATCACATAAAATATCAAAAGACCACAGATCACCAAATAAGCCAGGGTCATGTCCCCGGATTTAAAGTATGCTGTCCATGTGGTATATCCCGTGACAAACTCTTCATACCGGGGCATTTTTTGATAGAGATTCCTCATGACCAGCCAGGAAAAAACCGCCGTGGCCGGAAGGGCCAGAACCAGGGATAAGAAACTTATCCTCTGGGATATCTTAAATTTCATCCCGTTTCCTCCTCCAAAGCAAACCCTTCCTCTCTTCCATCCTCCCTAAAATATCAGAGATTCCGGCAGCGCCGCAGGGCAGCAGCATTACAAAATAGGGATAAATATACTGGGACTTTGCCTCCCAGATGGTGTGAAAGCAGAATCCCCCCAGAATTACAATCATAAAAAACAGCTGATCCATACTTAAGGATCTCCGGCGGATTATGAGGCAGGCAAAAACTGCCGCAAACAGCAGGCTCTGATAGAGATTCATATATTCATGGAAAACCGTGTACAATTTTCCGTCGTAGATACTCTGGACAATCTTAGAGAAATCCCCTCTGTGAAACTGATTCACCCAAAGTGCCGCATAGGTAGGCTCATTCCACTGGGAAACTGTCTTTTTATAATAAAACCGGAAAGCATAAGCGGGATGCTCCCGGAAATACCGGAAGGATTTCCCAATGGAAGCCCTTGCTATGGCGTCGCTTTTCTGTTCATCACAGCCCGACTCAAGAAACGTATTGTAGTTAAATTCATTGTACCAGCCTTCCGCCCGTTCCCCTTCCTGCATTCCCATGGCAATCCAGAGGGTTTTTGGCATCCCTCTGCCAATCTCCATGCCGGACCGGGCCTCGTAAAAAGCCGTAAGGGATTTTCCCATAAGAAAGGCTATCAAAACCAGGGACAGTGCAAGCCCTGGGAGCTTTAGACTCCCTGTTTCCAGCCCTTTATAGAAAAGCAGCAGCACCAATGCCACCAGGACAATACTGTAATTATTTTTTACCAGAATGGAAGCTCCTATGAAAATTCCGGAAAGCAGGCCGAAACCTATGGATTTTTTTATATTTTCCTTTTCTTCCAGGCATTTTAAAAGAAAAAGAAAGGAAGCCAGGGACAGAGCAAGGCCCAGGGTAATTCCATAGAGAAATGTGGAATAGAGCATAATTTGAATGCAGCCTGCAGACAGAAGCAGCACCAGGCGGGTAATCCGGTCTCTGGAAAAAAGCTTGTCCGTTATCCGGTACAAAAGATAGACGGTGCTTCCATTGGACAGAGCCGTCAGATACATAAAGGCCTTCCAGTTCTCTCCTCCGGTTATCCGGTATAAGATCTCCAGTATACTCACCAATCCCAGCTGGTTGGGATATACCTGCATATATTTTCCCTGCCGGAAGAAAAGATAATCATTTTGGGAAACCAGCCAGGCTACCCAGGAAACTGCTTTCTGATCTGCCTCCGGGTAAGTATGGCTCACTTCAATCCATAAAATACTGACGCCTGTTACAAAGATTACTGCAGCCCAAGCCAGCATTTTTGTGGAGAATCTCCGGAAATAAAGCTTCTTATCTATGATATATAAAAGAGCAAAAAAAGCTGCCAGAAATAAAAGATTCAAAATCCATAAATCCGTCCGGTACAGGGGATGTTCCCCAAAGGAAGTTTCTTTCGTAAAATAAGAAGTACTGATAAGGCTTACCAGACTTAAAAAGCCCAGCAAAAAAATAGACAGCCAGAGAACTATCCGCTTTCCCAGCTTTAAAATCCCATCTACCATCTGTCTCTCCGTTCCCCAAAGCAATGTAAAGTAATTATAGTATAGTTTCCCAAGTTTGTCACCTGTTCATTTCTCTTCCTCTTCTACATACTCCAGGATATCCCCCGGCTGGCAGTCCAAAGCTCTGCAGATAGCATTTAAGGTGGTAAAGCGGACGGCCTTTGCCTTATTGTTTTTCAGAATTGAGAGATTGGCCATGGTAATATCCACTTCCTTTGCCAGCTCCGTAAGTCCAATCTTCCTCTTTGCCATCATAACGTCCAGATTGATAATAATCGGCATCCTTCCACCTCCGCTATATGGTCAGATCGTTTTCCAGCTTATAAGTCACAGCCTGATCAAAGACCCGGGCCAGAACTTTGCTGAAGAGCCCCGCAATCACAAAAATCAATATAATCACCAGAGTGGCCGGCGTAACTACAATGGCCAGCCGGGCCCCGCTTATGATTGCGATAAAAAAACTATAGACAGCCATCCGATCCAGGCTCTTAACATTTTCTTTCACAAAACAGTCTTCCTCCAGGACAGTACGGAATATATAACGCAGCTCTAAAATAATTAAAATGGCAAAAACTCCGGAAATAAAAAACAAAATCAGCATGGGAATATAAAATATTTCATAGTGTGGAAAAAATTTTCCGATAAATTTCAGGGAAAAAGGAAGGGTCATGCAGGCTGCAATTCCTGCGTAAAACATGAAATCCAAAATCCACTTTGTAATTTTCGCCACATTTATCCGTTTCATAAAAATCCTCCCCAGAAGGCCAAAAAAAGATACAGGCATCCCATCCTTTGTGATACCTGCATCTTACCATAGTTCATATTGAATTTCAATATTTATTTATTGATTTTCGATATTTTGGTTTTTCTCTTCTTCTTCCGGACCTTCCGTTTCTTCCAGATCTTCTTTGTTCATCTGCTCCCGCACCTTGGCAATGCTGGCAACGGTTACATTTTCGGAATCTACATTCATAAGCTTGACGCCGGAAGCAATTCTTCCTACGATGGAAATGCCGCTGCAGGGAATACGGATAATAATGCCTTCCGTAGTAATCAGCATTACTTCATTCTCTTCACAAACTGCCTTGGCGCCGATGACATTTCCTGTCTTCTCCGTAATCTTATAGCACTTAATGCCCTTGCCTCCCCGGTTCTGGGCTGTAAATTCCTTCATAAAGGTACGTTTTCCAAGACCTTTCTCCGAAACTACCAGAAGGTATTCTCCCTGGGTATGGACCTGCATAGCCACAACTTCATCCTGATCCGTTAAATTCATACCGATAACGCCCATGGAAGTCCGGCCGGTAGGCCTTACATCTGTCTCATGGAAGCGGATGCACATTCCGAATTTGGTTATCAGGAAAATATCCTGATCGTTGTCCGTATATTTTACCTCAATCAGCTCATCACCGTCCCGGAGGTTAATGGCCAAAAGTCCTGTTTTCCTTACATTGGCGTAATCCAGGATGGATGTTTTCTTCACCAGACCGTTTTTCGTAGCCATAAAGAGATACTTGCCTTCTTCATAATCCCGGATGGGAATCACAGCCGTAATTTTCTCTCCCGGCTGCAGGGACAAAAGATTGATAATGGCGGTTCCCCTGGAAGTCCGGCCGGCCTCGGGAATTTCATAGGCTTTCAGGCGGTAAACCTTTCCCGTATTGGTAAAGAACATAAGGTAATGATGGGTGGTAGTCATCATCAGATCCTCAATGTAGTCTTCACTGATGGTCTGCATTCCCTTGATGCCCTTGCCTCCCCGGTTCTGGCTGCGGAAATTATCCGTGGTCATACGCTTGATATAGCCCAGATTGGTCATGGTGATCACCGCATCTTCCTCAGGAATCAGATCCTCCATAGAGAGATCAAACTCATCATAACCGATATGGGTTCTCCGCTCATCTCCGTATTTCTCTGAGATAATCAGGATTTCTTCTTTGATCACGCCCAAGAGCTTTTTCTCGTCTGCCAGGATAGCTTTCAAATATTCAATCTGTTCCATAAGGCTTTCATATTCTGCTTCCAGCTTCTCCCGCTCCAAGCCTGTAAGGGTCCTCAGCCTCATATCTACAATGGCCTGGGCCTGAACGTCGTCTAAGGCAAAACGCTCCATGAGCCCTTCTTTGGCCACAGGCGTAGATCTGGAACCCCTGATAATGCGGATTACTTCATCGATATTGTCCAGGGCAATCAGCAGGCCTTTTAAAATATGCGCCCGCTCCTCCGCTTTGTTCAGCTCATATTTTGTCCGGCGGGTAACTACATCCTCCTGGTGAAGAAGATAATATTTCAGCATATCCAGGAGATTTAAAACCTTAGGCTGGTTGTTTACCAGAGCCAGCATAATAACACCGAAGGTATCCTGAAGCTGGGTATGCTTGTAAAGCTGATTTAGAATCACCGTAGCATTGGCATCTTTGCGGAGCTCAATGTTGATGCGCATTCCCTCCCGGCTGGATTCATCACCGATGTAGGTAATACCGTCTACGCGCTTTTCCTTCACCAGGTCCGCAATTTTCTCAATCAGGCGGGCCTTATTCACCATATAGGGAAGTTCCGTCACTACAATACGGCTCTTTCCGTTGGCCATGGTTTCGATATTTGTCACGGCCCGGACCCGGATCTTTCCCCTTCCTGTGCGGTAAGCCTCCTCAATTCCCCTGGTTCCCAGAATCTCCGCCCCTGTGGGAAAATCCGGTCCCTTGATAATCTTAAGGATCTCTTCCATAGCCGTATCCCGGTCTTCCAGGATCCGGTTGTCAATGAGTTTTACAACGGCCTTAATGACTTCCCGCAGATTGTGGGGAGGAATATTAGTAGCCATGCCTACGGCAATACCGGTAGTTCCGTTTACCAGCAGATTGGGATAACGGGAGGGAAGAACCACTGGTTCCTTCTCCGTCTCATCAAAATTCGGTACAAAATCTACCGTATTTTTGTTGATATCTGCCAGCATTTCCATGGAAATTTTGCTTAAACGGGCTTCCGTATAACGCATAGCCGCAGCTCCGTCCCCATCCACAGAACCAAAATTGCCGTGTCCGTCTACCAGCGGATATCTGGTAGACCATTCCTGGGCCATATTGACCAAAGCCCCGTAAATAGAGCTGTCCCCGTGGGGATGGTACTTACCCATGGTATCACCTACAATACGGGCGCATTTCCGGTGAGGTTTATCCGGCCCGTTGTTCAGTTCAATCATGGAGTACAGTACTCTACGCTGTACCGGCTTTAAGCCGTCCCGCACATCGGGAAGCGCACGGGCGGCAATTACGCTCATGGCATAATCGATGTAGGAGTCTTCCATTGTCTTCTTTAAATCCACGTCGTGGATTTTATCAAAGATCTTATCATCCATTCTTATGTCTCCTATTTAAAGTTCCGCAGCCTTAAGCTGCCGCTGATCCTAGATGTCCAGATTCTTTACATACTTGGCATTGGTCTCGATAAATTCCCTTCTCGGTTCTACCTTATCGCCCATAAGAGTGGTAAAGGTTAGGTCTATCTCCGCAGAATCTGCATCGTCCATGGTTACCCGCCTTAAGATTCGGCGTTCCGGATCCATGGTAGTCTCCCAGAGCTGATCCGCATCCATCTCTCCCAGGCCTTTGTACCGCTGGATTTTATTATTCTGATCCCTTCCCACTTCCAGGAGAATCTGATTTAACTCCTCATCGCTGTAGGCATACCAGATTTTGCGGTTTTTCTCCAGCTTATATAAAGGCGGCTGTGCCAGATACACATAGCCTTCTTTGATCAAATCCGGCATAAACCGGTAAATAAAAGTCAAAAGCAGAGTGCTGATATGGGCGCCGTCCACATCCGCATCCGTCATCAGGATAATCTTGTGGTAGCGCAGTTTGCTGATATCAAAATCCTCATGGATTCCCGTTCCGAAAGCCGTAATCATGGCCTTGATCTCCGCATTGGCGTAGATCTTGTCAAGCCTTGCCTTCTCCACATTCAAAATTTTTCCCCGCAGGGGAAGAATTGCCTGGGTTGCCCTGGACCTTGCCATTTTGGCAGATCCTCCTGCAGAATCTCCCTCCACAATATAAATCTCACAGTTTTCAGGATTCTTATCGGAACAGTCCGCCAATTTGCCGGGAAGAGCCATTCCGTCCAGAGCTGTCTTTCTTCTGGTCAAGTCCCTGGCTTTCCGGGCCGCATCCCTGGCCCTCTGGGCCAAAATGGATTTCTCCAAAATCAGCTTCGCCACTGCCGGATTCTGTTCCAGGAAAATCATAAGCTGCTCGGAGACCACATTATCCACAGCTCCTCTGGCTTCGCTGTTCCCCAGTTTCTGTTTGGTCTGTCCCTCAAACTGGGGATCTCCAATTTTAATGCTGATAATTGCTGTCAGGCCTTCCCGGATATCCTCGCCGTTTAAGCTGGCATCGTTCTCTTTGATCAGCTTGTTCTTCCTGGCATAATCATTGAAGGTTTTTGTGAGGGCATTCTTAAAGCCTGTCAGATGGGTTCCGCCCTCCGGGGTATTGATATTATTTACAAAGCTGTAGCAGTTTTCCGTATAGGAATCGTTGTGCTGCATGGCCACTTCCACAAAAACATCATTGACCATGCCCTCACAGTATATAATAGAATCGTACAATTCTGTCTTAGATTTGTTTAAATACTCTACAAATTCTTTAATTCCGCCTTCATAACAGAACTCTTTCACTACCTGAGGATCTTCCCTGTCATCCCGGAGAATAATATTGAGGCCCTTTGTCAAGAAAGCCATCTCCCGCAAGCGGACTTTCAAGGTATTGTAATCAAAAATAGTCTCTTCAAATACTTCTTTATCCGGAAGGAAACTTACGGTGGTACCCGTCTTTTCCGGATCGCACTCACCGATCACTTTCAGCTTATAGATGACCTGTCCCCTCTCATACCGCTGCCGGTAAATCTTTCCTTCGCTGTAAATGGTAACCTCCAGCCACTCCGAGAGGGCATTTACCACGGAAGCTCCCACGCCATGGAGACCGCCGGAAACCTTATATCCTCCTCCGCCGAATTTTCCCCCTGCATGAAGAACCGTAAAAACTACTTCCACAGCCGGGATTCCCGCTTTATGGTTAATTCCTACCGGAATTCCCCGGCCGTCGTCAACTACCGTAATGGAATTATCGGAATTGATGGTCACATCTATATTTTTACAAAATCCTGCCAAAGCTTCATCCACGGAATTGTCCACGATCTCATAGACCAGGTGATGAAGTCCCCTGGCAGAGGTACTGCCGATATACATGCCGGGCCTCTTGCGCACTGCCTCCAGCCCCTCCAGAATCTGAATTTGATCTGCGCCGTATTCTGTACTCATGTCCCATCCTCCAATTTAATTTTCACTGTCTGCAGATCCGTCGATTACTTTAAAAATTTTATTGATCGAAAATCTGTGATTTACAAACTCGTCCAGACCTGTGCAGGTAATCATAGTCTGAATATCGTGAATACTGTTTAACAAATAGTTTTGCCTGTTCTGATCCAGTTCAGACAATACATCGTCCAATAGTAAAACAGGCGTGTCGTGAATAGTCCTTTTGACCAGCTCAATCTCTGACAGCTTTAAGGAGAGAGCTGCCGTGCGCTGCTGGCCCTGAGAACCGAATTTCCGGATATCTACGGAATCCGCCAGAAAAAGCAAATCATCCCGGTGAGGTCCCACCGAGGATGTCTTCAATTTCAAGTCCCGTTCCCTGTTCTGTACAATCCGGGAATAAAGCTCCTCTTTTGAACTGTTTTTCTCATAAGAAATCTGCAGCTTCTCTTTTCCTCCTGTGAGATTTCCATGAATTTCACGGACAATCTCCCCAAGCTGCCCTATAAATAATTCCCGCCTCTCTATGATTTCTGATCCGTACCTGGCAAGCTGGTTATCCCAGATATCCAAGGTATCCCTCAGATCTTCCCGAAAACACAAATCTTTCAAAAGTTTGTTTCTCTGTATCAAAACCCGGTTATAACTGGCCAGATTATGCAGGTACACCCGGTCCAGCTGGCACAGTTCCATATCGAGAAACCTTCTTCTCTCCGAAGGTCCCTGTTTGATAATTCCCAAATCTTCCGGGGAAAAGAATACAAAATTGGCAATTCCAAAAAGTTCACTGGCTTTCCGGATAGGCACGCCGTTAATGGCAATTCCTTTGCTCCGGTTTTTTTTCAGATGAATATCAACCTGGTAATCTATCTCACCCTTTTTTACAAAGGTACGCAGATGCCCTTCTTCTTCCCCGAAGCAGATCATATCCCGGTCTTTGCTTCCCTTGTGGGATTTGGTGGTGCCGCTTAAATAGATGGCTTCCAGAATATTGGTCTTTCCCTGGGCATTGTCCCCATAAAAGATATTGGTCTTCTCATCAAACAAAAGCTTTAATTCCCGGTAATTGCGGAAATTTTTCAGCTCTATGGACCGTATGATCATAATATTTTAACATCCTGGCCGTCATAGGAAAATATATCCCCGGAGTGAAGCTTTTTCCCCCTCTGATATTCTGTCTTCCCATTTACTTTTACCAGGCCGTCCTGAATCACAAATTTGGCATCCACGCCGGATTCCACCAGCCCGGCAAGTTTTAAAGCCTGCCCTAATTTAATAAAATCATCTCGTATCTGAATGGACTCCATCATACTTCACTCACCTTTTAATTGGCTGCGCTGTTGAAATTTACAGGCAGAATCAGGTAAATATAGGATTTGGCATCATCCCGGATAAAACAAGGCGCCTTGGGATTTACCAGATACAGCGTAACCGTCTCATCGTCAATCACCCGGAGAGCATCAATCAAAAACTTGGGATTAAACCCAATCATAATATCCTTTCCCTCTTTTTCAATCAGGATTTCTTCATTCATGGAGCCAATGCCCGAGGTGATTTTCAGGCTCATATCTCCATCCGTAATATGAATGATAATAGGCTTTTTATCCCCCTCCTTAATGAGAAGGGTAGCGCGATCGATACAATTCAGAAATTCCTTCTTGTTTACCTGTACCTTTGTCTCATAATCGCTGGACAGCATCTGCTCAATACGGAAATACTCTCCCTCAATGAGACGGGAAACCACTACCGTCTGATCAAATTCAAATACGATATGGTTTTTGGTAAAGAATATATTTACAAAGGCATCCATCTCTCCGGAAAGAATCTTGCTGATCTCCATAAGGGTCTTCCCGGGAACAATAACCTTTTTCTTGTCATAGCTCTCTTTCAATTCCAGATTCCGGATAGAAACCCGGTGTCCGTCCAGGGAAACAACTTTCAGGATGCTGCCCTCTATCTCGAAGAGCTCTCCTGTCATCATTTTATTATTTTCATTGTCGGAGATAGAAAATATAGTCTGCTTAATAACTTCCTTTAAACTAAACTGGGATACGGAAATAAAATCCGATTTTTCTATGTAGGGAAGGTAAGAGAAATCTTCTCCCGATTTTCCTGAAATATCGAATTTCGCTTTCTCGCAAGTAATCTTTGTCTTAAAGTCCGAAGCTGTCTCTACGGTTACGTCATTGTCAGGAAGCTTTCTTACAATCTCAGAAAAGATTTTAGCATCAATAGCTACGATTCCTTTCTCCAGGATATCTCCTTCAATTACTGTCTCAATACCCAGCTCCATATCATTGGCAGTGAGTTTAATGCTCCCGGCAGAAGCATCAATCAGGATACATTCTAAGATAGACATAGTAGTCTTGGAGGGAACTGCTTTGAGAACAATATTTACGCCTTTTAAAAGATCTGATTTCTTACAGACAAATTTCATAAAAGTGCCGCTCCTTTCTTCCGTACGCCTTCTGGCGAGGCGCAAAAAGCCTTATATAAATAGATAAAACAATCCGTCGTATTCTCCGTAGGGGCTGTGAATATGTTGAAAACAAGTCCCAGGCCTTAGAATACGGACGTTTCTTTCAAGGAAAAGTGTGTGAAAAAGTACTGGACAACCATGAAAAGAACCCTAAGGTTGTTCACATGTAAAAATAAGGAAAAAATGTATCCGGATCTTATCAACAGGTTATCCATGTGGAAATGTTTATAAGTATCCTTAATTTGGATTGATTTTCTTTCGTATGGTGTCTATTAAATTTTTGGTGGAGCTGTCATTTTCTATGTCGTTGGTGATCTTATCTACTCCGTGCATAATAGTAGTATGATCCCTTCCTCCCATGGATGCTCCTATTTCATCCAGGGTATTTTCGTTTTCCCTGCAGAGGTACATGGCAATATGCCGGGGATATACAATGTTGTTTGTCCGTTTTCTTCCCTTGATATCCCCAGGAGATACGTGGAAGTGTTCGGCCACGATTTCTATGATAAGTTCCGGCGTTATCTCTCTGTGTTCGTTTGGAGAAATGATATCTTTGATGGCTTCCTCTGCCAGCTGCATGTCAATGGGCCGTTTTTCCAGGGTAGAAAGGGCAATCAGACGGTTGAAGGCTCCCTCCAGTTCCCGGATATTGGATTTGATATTGGTTGCAATATAAGTAATGATGGTATCGTCAATGTGGTGGCCTTCCAGTTCTTCTTTTTTGCGGAGAATGGCCATTCTTGTCTCAAAGTCCGGGGAGGATACGTCTGCGATAAGCCCGCATTCAAACCGGGTCCGAAGACGTTCTTCCAGAGTTTCAATGTCCTTGGGAGGACGATCGCTGGAGATGATAATCTGCTTATTGGCATTGTAGAGGGAATTGAAGGTATGGAAAAATTCTTCCTGGGTACTTTCTTTTCCTATAATAAACTGTACGTCGTCAATGAGCAGAACATCAATGTTCCGGTATTTTTCCCGGAATTTGGTCATACCGGTGGGATCGCCGGCACGGAGGGTTTCGATCAGTTCATTAGTGAAATATTCACTGGTTACATAGAGAACCTTCCGGCTGGGATTTTCTTTTAAAATGTAATTTGCAATGGCGTGCATCAAATGAGTTTTTCCCAGTCCCACACCTCCGTGGAGGAACAGGGGATTGTAGATCTTTCCCGGTGTCTCGGCCACGGCTACGGACGCGGCGTGGGCAAATTTATTGTTGCTTCCCACTACAAATGTATCAAAAGTATACTTTGCGTTGATATTCGCTTTTTCCAGATCTACATGGATGGCTGTCTGGTTTTCCGGGGAGGAATCCCGGAGGGAAGACAGGGAAGAACTTTGTTCTTTTGCCTGCTTTTCCGTAATAAAAAGTACTTCGTATTTTTCTCCGGTAAACTCTGCTATGGCAACAAAAATAGGAGTTTTCAGCCTGGAATTCAGATAGGTAATCATCTGATCTCCCATAGGAGCAATAATTTTTACGGTATGGTCTTCCACGCTGTGGATTTTCAGGGGAAAAAGCCAGGTTTCACAGAACACATCAGAAAATTCATGTTCTTTCCGGACATGTTCCAGAATTTCATTCCACTTTTCAAAAATCATATTTGTCATTGTTATCTCCTATAAAAGGCCATAAAAGCAGTTTATCCTATAGTCAATAATATACCAAATTTTTTTTTTGATCAATGATAAATTAAAAATTCTGTTATTTGTGGGTTATTTTCCACTTATTATCAACAATTTATCCACATCTTGTGGATAAGTATTCTTTCTATCGCAAGATGTGAGGAAAGCAAGGAAAATGAGAAAAAGATGGCAAACTGCTTGACTTTGCGGGCTTTTCCGAATATAATTGAAATGATGTTTTTTAGAAGAGGAGGTGTTCCGAGAGATGAAAATGACGTTTCAACCGAAGAAGAAATCCAGAGCCAGGGTTCATGGATTCCGGGCTAGAATGAGTACGGCTGGCGGAAGAAAAGTATTGGCAGCCAGACGATTGAAGGGAAGAAAGAAGTTATCCGCATAGGCCGCATTATGTGGCCTTTTTCCTTATGGCAGCAGAAGTGGGGAAACATATGAAGTATCCGCATTCGGAGTCATTGAAGAAAAACAGGGATTTTCAAGTGGTGTACGGAGAAGGAAAATCCTGTGCAAACCGTTATCTCGTTATGTATGTCAGGGAAAACGGTTTGTCAAAGAACCGCCTGGGGGTTTCCGTCAGTAAGAAAGTAGGAAACAGTGTTGTCCGCCATAGAATTACCAGGCTGGTCCGTGAGAGTTACAGGCTGCAGGAAGACATGTTCAATAGTGGTTTGGACATGGTAGTCATCGCAAAGGTAAATGCAAAAGGAAGAAGTTTTGAAGAGATCCGCAGTGCATTGTTACATTTGGGAAAGCTTCATGGAGTTATCAAAAAGAAATGAAAACGATATTGATCAAATTGATTCAATTTTATCAAAAATATCTATCACCGATGAAACGTACAAAGTGTCCTTATTACCCCAGCTGTTCCCAATATGGGCTGGAAGCGGTAAAGAAGTATGGGGCTTTGAAGGGAAGTGCACTGGCTGCATGGAGAATTTTAAGATGCAATCCTTTTTCCAGTGGTGGATATGATCCGGTACCATAGGTACGTATGTAAGGAGGATTTTTTCATTGACAGGTTTATTTTTGACAAAAAATTCCACATTTATTCTGGGCCCCATTGCCGAGATTCTGGGGTGGATTATCAATGTAGTGTTTAATTTTCTGGATTCCCTTGGAAGCCCGAATATTGGATTTGCTATTATTTTGTTTACAGTGATTGTCTATACGCTGATGATTCCCCTGACTTATAAGCAGCAGAAATTCTCCAAGATGTCTATGCGGATGAATCCGGAGCTGCAGGCGATTCAGAAGAAATATAAAGGCAAAACGGATCAGGTCTCTATGGTTAAAATGCAGGATGAGATGAAAGCCGTTTATTCCAAGTACGGTACTTCCCAGACGGGAAGCTGTCTTCCTCTGCTGATTCAGTTTCCGGTACTGATTGCCCTTTACCGGGTGATTTATGCCATTCCTGCTTACATTGATAAAGTGAAGCTTGCTTATTATCCTCTGGTAACGGAAATTTTAAGCTCCAAGGGAGGTTCGGAGTTTATTCAGGGACTTTCCAGTGCGGGACAGTTTAAGAAGCAGGATTTTACCCTGGAGAATACCATCATTGATGTATTAAATAAGGCTTCTTCCGCAGAGTGGGAGAGTATTGCCGGCCATTTCCCGGATCTGACAGGAGTAATTGATACTACCAGGCAGACTTTGGATGGGTTTAATAATTTCTTTGGATTGAATATTGCCAATTCTCCCTGGTTCAGTATCAAGCAGTATTTTGCAGACGGACAGTATCTGTGGCTGTTTATTGCCATACTGATTCCGGTTCTGGCAGGATTAACCCAGTGGATCAGCGTCCGTTTGATGCCCCAGCCTGCTGCTTCTGCAGAGGGGGAAGGAGCGGAAATGATGAATTCCATGAAAATGGTAAATAATTTTATGCCGCTGATGTCCGTTTATCTCTGTGCCATTCTTCCTGCAGGTATGGGACTCTACTGGATTATGAGTGCCGTGGTCCGTACTATTCAGCAGCTGGTGATCAATAAACATTTGGACAAGATGGATATTGACGAAGAGATTAAGAAGAATATTGAGAAATATAACAGGAAACGTGAAAAGGACGGGCTTCCGCCTGAGAAATTTACTACGGTAGCCAGAACAAATACAAAGAACGTTGATACGTCTAAAAGAGAAATTACATCCGAAGAGCGTCAGAAAGAGATTCAGAAATCTACGGATTTCTATAATAAGGGAACTGCTAAGCCGGGAAGCCTTGCCTCGAAAGCAAGAATGGTAGAACAGTATAACGAAAAGAGTAAGAACAAATAAAAGATGGAGGTGCCGGAATGGAGCATATTGAAGTATCTGCGAAGACAGTGGAAGACGCTGTCCTGGAAGCGGCGATTCAGCTTGGAACTACGAGAGATAAGGTTGCCTATGAGGTAATTTCCCAGGGAAGCAGCGGGCTTTTCGGATTGGGATTAGGCGGAAAGAAAGCGGTTATCAAGGCCCGGATAAAGACGGATGAAGAAGCAGCCGCTGCTTTAAAGGCAGAAAAAGAAGTAGAAAAGATTCTGGAGAAGGTAAATGATAAAGCTTCTAAAGGGGCGAAAGTTCCGGAAGTAAAATCCCAGCCCCAGAAAAAAGAGAGCACTGTTCCTGTAAAACCGGACAAACCGAAAAAACAGGAAAAAACGGAACCGCAGAAAAAAGAACCGGAAAAGAAAGAAGAAGCTGCCAGAACGGAACATAAAGAGATTCAGGAAAATGTAAAGAAGTTTTTGGATCAGGTGTTTGCTGCAATGGAGATGAAAGTACAGGTAACGGTTACGGAAAATCCTGGGGAGCGGGAGATGAGCGTTGATCTGGAAGGGGAGGATATGGGAGTTCTCATTGGAAAGAGAGGACAAACCTTGGATTCCCTTCAGTATCTCACCAGTCTTGTGGCAAACAAGGAAAGTGAAGACTATATCCGTGTGAAAGTAGATACGGAAAATTACAGGGAGAGAAGAAAGGCTACTCTGGAGAATCTGGCTAAGAATATTTCCCATAAGGTAAAGAGGACAAGAAAGCCTGTGGCTCTGGAGCCTATGAATCCTTACGAGAGACGGGTAATTCATTCCGCACTCCAGCATGACAAATTTGTCTGCACTCACAGTGAGGGAGAGGAACCCTACCGGCGGGTAGTTGTTACTTTAAAGGAAGGCGTTCGTCTGGATAATTATAACGGCAGCGGACGGAACCGAAATCGATATAACCGCAATTATAAAAGAAAGGAACGCTAAAGCGTTCCTTTTTCTTAAAGAGGGTATAGGAATGGGCAATGATACGATTGCTGCAGCTGCTACGGCTATGACAGATTCCGGAATCGGAATTGTGCGCATCAGCGGAGAAGATGCTTTTACTGTTTTGAATAAAGTCTTCCGGCCGAAGAACAAGAAAAAGAAAATGGGAGAACAGCCGGCTTATACGGTACACTACGGTATGATCTATGACGGAGATGAAATGCTGGATGAAGTGCTGGTACTTCTGATGCGTGGTCCCCATAGTTATACGGCGGAAGATACGGTTGAGATTGACTGTCACGGCGGTGCTTTTCTGATGCGCCGTGTTTTAGAGACAGTTGTGAAAAACGGAGCCAGGTATGCGGAACCCGGAGAATTTACAAAGCGGGCTTTTTTGAACGGAAGGATCGATCTCTCCCAGGCAGAGGCGGTGATGGATTTAATCCAGGCAAAAAACAGTTTTTCCGTGAAAAACTCCCTTTCCCAGCTGAGAGGTTCCCTTCAGAAAAAGATAAGAGAACTGCGGGAAAAGATACTCTACAAAATGGCTTTTTTGGAATCGGCTCTGGATGATCCGGAGCATATAAGCCTGGAAGGATATTCGGAAAATCTTTACCAGGATCTCAAGGAATGGATTATTGAAGTTGAGGAACTTGTGAAGACTTCCGAAGATGGAAGATTTTTGAAAGAGGGAATTAAAACGGTAATTCTGGGAAAGCCCAATGCGGGGAAATCTTCTCTTTTAAATGTGCTTCTGGGAGAAGAGCGTGCCATTGTCACAGAGATTGCCGGTACTACCAGAGACATTCTGGAAGAACAGATACAGCTTCAGGGAGTTTCTCTAACTATTTTGGATACGGCGGGAATCCGTTTCACGGAAGATCCTGTAGAAAAAATTGGGGTTTCAAAGGCTAGGGAACAGGCGGAAACTGCAGATTTGCTCCTGTATGTGGCGGATAGTTCCCGTCCTTTGGATGAGAGTGACGAGGAAATTCTTCATCTTTTAGAAGGAAGAAAGGCAGTTATCCTTTTAAATAAATCGGATCTGAAAACTGTGATTACGGAAGAAGAGATAAGGAAGCGGACTACTCATCCGGTTCTTTCCATCTCTGCTAAGGAGGAGGAAGGAATCCGGGAATTGGGAGCCTGTATCCGGGATATGTTCTTTCAAGGGGAGATTTCTTCCCGTCAGGAGATTATCATTACAAATTTAAGGCAAAAGGCTGCTTTGTCTAATACCGGGAAAAGCCTTCGAATGGTTCTTAAGGGAATAGAAGAAGGAATGCCGGAAGATTTGTATGCCATTGATTTGATGGATGCCTATAGGTCCCTTGGAATGATTCTTGGGGAAGAGGCCGGGGAAGATTTGATTGATGAAATATTTGGAAAATTTTGTATGGGAAAATAATTGAGGAAGAAACATGAGTTTGAGATATACGGAAAGCTGTGATATTGTAGTAGTAGGTGCCGGCCATGCAGGCTGTGAGGCAGCTTTGGCTGCCGCAAGGCTGGGGCTTGATACGTTACTTTTTACAATCAGTATTGACAGTATTGCCCTGATGCCCTGTAATCCCAATATTGGAGGGACTTCCAAGGGACACCTGGTCCGGGAGATTGATGCCCTGGGCGGAGAGATGGGAAAAAATATTGACAAGACTTTTATTCAGTCCAAGATGCTGAATCAGTCGAAAGGTCCTGCGGTACATTCTCTGAGAGCCCAGGCAGACAAGGCAGAGTACAGCCGGAGTATGCGCCGGGTTCTGGAAAATACGGATCATCTCTCAATTCTCCAGGCGGAGGTTACGGAAATTTTGACAGAAGACGGAGAAGTAAGGGGAGTCCGGACTTATTCCGGAGCTGTCTATCAGGCCAAAGCAGTAATTCTCTGTACAGGCACTTATCTAAAGGCCAGGTGCATTTATGGAGATGTGAGCAATGATACGGGACCTAACGGACTGCAGGCGGCCAACTATTTAACAGATTCTTTGAAATCTCTTGGCATTGAAATGTACCGCTTTAAGACAGGAACTCCGGCCAGGATTGATAAGCGTTCCATTGATTTCAGTAAGATGGAAGAGCAGTTTGGAGATGAACCTGTGGTTCCTTTTTCTTTTGCTACGGATTCGGAGGAGGTTCAGATTAAACAGGTCTCCTGCTGGCTTACCTATACCAATGAACGGACACATGAGATTATCCGGAAAAATTTAGATCGCTCTCCTCTTTATTCCGGTATCATAGAGGGAACTGGGCCCAGGTATTGTCCTTCTATTGAAGATAAGGTGGTAAAGTTTTCGGAGCGGAACCGGCACCAGGTTTTTATTGAACCGGAAGGATTATATACCAATGAAATGTATGTGGGAGGTATGTCCAGTTCCCTGCCGGAGGATGTGCAGCATGAAATGTATGCCTCTGTTGCCGGTTTAGAACAGGTAAGAATTGTAAGAAATGCTTATGCTATTGAATACGATTGTATTGATTCCAGACAGCTGTATCCCACATTGGAATTCCAGAAAGTCAGAGGTCTTTTCAGCGGAGGCCAGTTTAACGGCAGCTCCGGCTATGAGGAAGCCGCAGCCCAGGGTTTGGTTGCCGGCATTAATGCGGCCAGGAAAATTCTTGGGAGAGAGCCTTTGGTGTTAGATCGTTCCCAGGCTTATATCGGTGTGCTGATTGATGATTTGGTGACAAAGGAGAATAGAGAGCCTTATCGCATGATGACTTCCAGGGCAGAATACCGTCTGCTTCTTCGTCAGGACAATGCGGATCTCCGCCTCACAAAAATTGGTTATGAGATAGGTTTGATTTCCCGGGAACGGTACGAAAATCTTTTGAGGAAGGAAGAACAGATCAAGAAAGAGATTGGCCGGGTAGAACATGTGAATTTGGGAACCAGGAAGGAAGTACAGGAACTTTTGAAAAAATACGGAAGTACACCTTTAACTTCCGGAACTACTTTGGCGGAGTTAATCCGGAGGCCGGAGCTTAACTATGAATGTTTGGCTACTCTTGATCCGCAGCGTCCGGTTCTTCTTCCCGGTGTGGCGGAGCAGGTAAATATTAGCATTAAGTATGACGGCTATTTGAAACGGCAGATGAAACAGGTAGAGCAGTTTCAAAAATTGGAGTGTAAAAAGATTCCGGAAACTTTGGATTATGACCAGGTTCCCAGTCTCCGTACAGAAGCCAGGCAGAATTTAAAGAAGTACCGTCCCATGTCTATTGGACAGGCTTCCCGGATTGCAGGGGTATCACCTGCAGATGTCTCTGTACTTTTGATTTATTTGGAACAAAAAAGAGGGAGAAAGTCATAATGGAAAAAAGAGAAGGAATAGCTTTCATCCAGGAGGCCTTTCAGAAGATAGAAATAGAAATTACAGAAAGACAAGCCGCACAGTTTTACGATTACTATTTTTTCTTAATGAAAAAGAATGAGGTTATGAATCTCACTGCCATTACTGATTTTAGGGAAGCAGTCTTTAAACATTTTATAGACAGTGTAATGCTGAAAGAAATAAAAGATCTGAAAGGGAATGAGTCTCTGATAGATGTGGGAACCGGGGCAGGTTTTCCGGGGATCCCCTTGAAAATACTGTATCCGGATATACAGGTAGTTTTGCTGGATTCTCTAAATAAGCGTATACTGTTCTTAAGAGAAGTGATAGAACTTTTGGAATTAAAGGAAATTCAGGCAATTCATGGCCGGGCTGAAGATTTAGCTAAAAAGGCAGAATATAGGGAACATTTTGATATCTGCGTGTCAAGAGCAGTTGCGAATCTTTCCTCCCTTTGTGAATATTGTATTCCTTTTGTAAAATGCGGTGGAAGTTTTATTTCCTACAAATCCGGAAAGATTCAGGAAGAGCTGGAAAGCGCACAGAAAGCTATCCATGTATTGGGAGGAAGATTAAAGCAAAAGAAAAATTTTACAATTCCGGATATGGAAATGTCCAGATGCTTACTTGATATCGTGAAAGAAAAAAATACTCCAAAGAAATATCCGCGAAAAGCGGGATTACCAGGGAAGGAACCTATTTCTTAAAATATGTGAATATAAAATGTTTCACGTGAAACAATATATATAGCTGTACAAAAATCTATTTTTCTTGTTGTAATACAAGAGATATGCTATAATAACCATAAATGTTTCACGTGAAACATAGGAGATACAAAAGAAAGGAATTCTTATGGGAAGAGTAATAGCAGTAGCAAATCAAAAAGGCGGAGTCGGCAAAACCACAACTGCCATTAATTTATCCGCAGCTTTGGCAGAAAAGAATAAAAAGGTTTTATTGATTGACATTGATCCTCAGGGCAATGCCACTAGCGGCGTTGGAATTGAAAAGAATCAAATAGAGACAACCGTATATGAGTTGATCTTGGGTGAAGCGGATATTCAGGATTGTATTGAATATACGGAATTTGAAAATCTCCACTTAATTCCTTCCAATGTGGATTTGGCAGCTGCAGAAATTGAATTGATAGGTATTGGGGAGAAAGAGTTTATTATTAAAAAGGAAGTGGACAAGATAAGAAATAAGTATGATTTTATTTTGATAGACTGTCCCCCTTCTTTAAATCTTTTGACTATTAACGCAATGACTACGGCAGATACAGTTTTGGTTCCTATCCAATGTGAATATTATGCTTTGGAAGGTTTGAGCCAGCTAATACATACCATTAATTTGGTAAGGGAAAGGCTGAATCCTTATCTGGATATTGAAGGTATTGTATTTACCATGTTTGATGCCAGGACAAATCTTTCCCTTCAAGTGGTGGAGAATGTGAGGGCCAATGTGAAGCAGAAAGTATACAGTACCATTATACCGAGAAATGTCCGTTTGGCTGAAGCACCCAGCCATGGATTTCCTATTACAATCTATGATTCAAAATCTGCCGGGGCAGAGAGTTACCGGGCTTTGGCAGATGAAGTGATAAACAGGAAGGAGAATTGAGATGGCAGCCAGAAGAGGAGGACTTGGAAAAGGTCTGGATACCCTGATTCCTGAAACAGTGAAATCCACATCTCCGGAGAAAACAAAGATTGTGGAGAAAGTGGTAGAGAAGATTGTAGAGAAACCTGCCGAGGTAAAAGTAAAAATTTCCATGGTTGGTCCCAATAAGGATCAGCCTAGAAAACAGTTTGACGAAGATGCCCTGATGGAACTTTCCGATTCCATCAAACAGTTTGGAATTATACAGCCTTTGGTAGTTCAGGAAAAGAATGGGTTCTATGAAATCATTGCCGGAGAGCGGAGATGGCGGGCGGCAAAGATGGCCGGCCTGAAAGAAGTTCCTGTGATTATCAAAAATTATACGGATTTGGAAATTGTAGAAATTTCTTTGATTGAAAATATACAGCGGGAAAATTTAAATCCCATTGAGGAAGCCCTGGCGTACAAACGTCTTCTGGAAGAGTTTCATTTGAAACAGGATGAGGTTGCAGAGCGAGTGTCTAAGAGCAGAACGGCAGTGACGAATTCTATGCGTTTACTGAAGCTGGATGAACGGGTACAGCAGATGGTGATAGATGATATGCTGTCCACGGGACATGCCAGGGCTCTCCTGGGTATTGAGAATCCGGAGCTTCAGGTTTCCACGGCAGCGAAGGTTTTTGATGAAAAGCTTAGTGTCCGGGAAGTGGAGAAGCTTGTCAAGGATATACAGAAGGGAAAGCCGGAGAAGAAGAAAGAACAGCCGGTACATGATTTCATTTATCAGGATTTGGAAGAAAAAATGAAGGCGGCAGTAGGGACGAAAGTTTCCATTCATCAGAAAGCGAAAGGAAAAGGAAAAATCGAGATTGAGTACTATTCCCAGGATGATTTGGAACGCATCATTGAATTGATTACAAAACAGCCGTAAATTGGATAAATGAAAGGCAGACAGGAGGGAATCCCATGGGAAGTCCAATTTTAGAATACATTTACCAATACACAGGAATCGATGCCGCCTATATCATTCTGGCACTGGCAGTTCTGGTTGTAATTCTTTTTATCTGGGTGATAGTGATATTATGTAAACAAAAGAAGCTGCTGCGGAAGTATGAGAGCTTTATGAAAGGAAAAGAAGCAGAAAGCCTAGAGGAGACTTTGCTCTCCTGCATTGAGCGCTCCACGGATATAGACAAAGTAAACCGGATGATGCAGGAAGATATGGTGGGCATCCGGAAAACCCAGCGCATGACTTATCAGAAGATGGGAATTGTAAAATACAATGCTTTCCGGGAAATGACAGGAGACTTAAGCTATGTGCTGGTACTTCTGGATCAGGAGGACAACGGATTTATTCTAAATTCGGTGTACGCAAAGGAAGGAAGCTATTCCTATATCAAGGAAGTGGCCAGCGGAGAGTGCGATATTACTCTTTCCGAGGAAGAGAAGGAAGCTCTGGGAAAAGCCAAGAACCGGTCTTGAAAAATGGAACAGAGTGGTATATGATGAGAAAAGCGAAAGAAACGTTACAGGAGGAAATGAAAAAATGCTGGATATTAAATTTGTAAGGGAAAATCCGGAAATTGTTAAGCAGAATATCAAAAATAAGTTTCAGGAAAATAAACTGGAGCTGGTAGACGAAGTGATCCGGCTGGATGCAGAGAAGCGGGCTGCACAGCAGGAAGCGGACGGACTGCGGGCTGCAAGGAACAAACTTTCGAAACAGATTGGGGCCCTTATGGGACAGGGCAAGAGAGAGGAAGCGGAAGCCGTGAAAAAGGAAGTTGCCGCACAGGCGGACCGGCTGGGGGAACTTTCCGAAAAAGAGAAGGATCTGGATGAGAAGATTTTAAAAATCATGATGACTATTCCCAATATCATCGATCCCAGCGTTCCCATTGGGAAAGACGACAGTGAGAATGTGGAGGTCCGGCGGTACGGAGAGCCTGTGGTTCCTGATTTTGAGATTCCTTATCACACGGAGATTATGGAGAAATTTAACGGAATTGATCTGGACAGTGCCAGAAAGGTTGCGGGAAACGGCTTCTACTATCTTATGGGAGATATTGCCCGGCTTCACTCTGCGGTCATTTCTTATGCCCGGGATTTTATGATTAACCGGGGTTTTACTTACTGCGTGCCGCCCTTTATGATTCGGAGCAATGTAGTTACCGGAGTTATGAGTTTTGCAGAAATGGACGCCATGATGTATAAAATTGAAGGGGAAGATCTGTATCTTATCGGAACCAGTGAGCATTCCATGATTGGAAAATTTATCGATACCATTCTCCAGCCGGAACAGCTGCCTCAGACCCTCACCAGCTATTCCCCCTGCTTCCGGAAGGAGAAAGGAGCTCACGGACTGGAAGAGCGGGGCGTATACCGGATTCACCAGTTTGAGAAGCAGGAGATGATTGTAGTCTGCGAACCGGAAGACAGCCCTATGTGGTTTGACAAGCTGTGGCAGAATACGGTGGATTTGTTCCGCTCCCTGGATATTCCCGTGCGGACGCTGGAATGCTGCTCCGGGGATTTGGCGGATTTGAAAGTAAAATCCGTGGATGTAGAAGCCTGGTCTCCCAGGCAGAAGAAGTACTTTGAGGTGGGAAGCTGTTCTAATCTGGGAGATGCCCAGGCCCGCCGCCTAAAAATCCGTGTCAATGGGGAAAAGGGCAAGTATTTTGCGCATACACTAAATAATACGGTAGTAGCTCCGCCACGTATGCTGATTGCATTTTTGGAAAACAATCTGAAGGAAGACGGAACCGTAAGTATCCCGGAGGCTCTGCGGCCTTATATGGGCGGAATGGAAAAAATAGGATAAAGAGTATCAGAGGGCATAAGCCATGCCGTTCTGTTCTGCATGGCTTGGTTTACATAGCGTGGAAAACCATGTGTATATGTGGATAACTTCATGGAAGGAGGTGGATATTGTGCATGAATATTTAAGAGCTGTTGGTTTCAGCAGATTGAAAGATAAAGAGGAACTGGGAAAACTTCTTCAGATGGTGGAAGAGGGCTATCAGAGTGAGAAGACTGCAGGAAACTGGAGCGGGCGTGACTTTTCCGAGCGGAAGAAGGAATTTGCCCCGGGAATGGGGATTATCCTGCGGGGAGAGTATGACGAGAAGGGAGATTACCAGCGGGAATATTATTTTCCTTATTTTCAGGGAAAGCAGGAGAAGCTTTACGAGACTGTGTCGGTGGAACGCCATGCGGAAAAAGAGTCTTATGCGGGAGTCTGCGATGATCTGTCCATGGGAGTATCCATTATCTTTTATGTTCAGAACGTAACGGATTTTCTCAGTGAAAAGAAATTGAACCATTTATCCTCCTGTGCCGCCGTACTTAAATTTGCAGGTCTCTCCACGTCAGGAAAAATCCTGCTTCCGGTTGTGAAGGGAATGACAAATGAAGAAAATACCGAATCCGTACTCCAGAGAACCCAGCTGATTCAGGCCGCCAGGGAAGGGGACGAGGAAGCCATTGAGAATCTGACCCTGGAAGATATGGATACCTACTCAATGATTTCCAGGAGGATTGCGGAGGAAGATGTATTTTCCATTGTGGCAACTTACTTTATGCCCTACGGAGTAGAATGTGATCATTATAATGTGCTGGGAGAGATTTTAAAGTGTGATTTGGTGGAAAACAGCCTTACCAAAGAGAAGATTTATGTTTTAACCATTGAGAGCCACGATTTGTTTTTCGAAGTCTGCATCAACCAGCGGGATCTGCTGGGAGAGCCGAAAGTAGGGAGACGTTTCAAAGGTGTTGTGTGGCTCCAGGGTGAGATTGATTTTCAGATATAATCCAGCAAAAAAGAGAGGTCCCAAAGCGGAAGCTTTGAAACCTCTCTTTTATCATGGAGATTGGCAGAAAAAATCTAGCTGGCAGTTTCAATGTAACCGATGACTTCCCCTACGTCAATATCTTCAAAGGTTTCCGCCGTAATGTGGAGGATTCCCTCTGCAGGGGCCTGGGCCTGGTTTACGATCTTATCGGTCTCAATGGTAGCAATATCCTCATCGGCTTTGACGGCATCTCCGTCATTCTTCAGCCATTCAGATACAACTCCGGATTCCATAGTCATTCCAAATTTGGGCATTAAAATATCTACACGCATAATTAGATACTTCCTTTCTTATTTGTTTTCCTTATTTCTTTAAAATCTGGTTTACGGCGTCTACTATTTTGTCGGCGTTGGGCAGATACTCTTTCTCCAGAACAGGTGTAAAGGGTGAGGGACAGTCCGGAGCCGTCACCCGCAGAATGGGAGCTTTCAGGCAGTCGAAGGCTTTCTCTGCCATTACGGCCGCAACCTCTGCTCCGAAGCCGTTGGTGCGGACAGCCTCGTGAAGAATTACCAGATGCCCTGTCTTATTCAGGGATTTGATGATAGTTTCCTCATCCAGGGGCTTAAGACTCCGGAGATCAATCACTTCTGCATCAATACCCTGTGCGGCCAGTTTTTCGGCAGCCAGGGAAGCCTCCTGAACCATCTTGGACCAGGAAACAATGGTTACATCTTTACCTTTGCGCAGAACGTTGGCCTTTCCTATAGGAAGGACGTATTCTCCGTCGGGTACCTCCCCTTTCTGGGCCATGAGCAATTTGTGGGACATGAAAACCACAGGATTGTTGTCGCGGATAGCTGCAGTCAGAAGGCCCTTGGCATCTGCGGGGCAGGAGGGAACTAAAATTTTCAGTCCCGGAACGTGGGCCAGAAGAGCCTCCAGCATCTGGGAGTGCTGTGCCGCAGCACCTACCCCGCCGCCGCCGGTGGTCTTGATAACCATGGGAATACTTACCTTCCCGCCATACATATAGTGGGCTTTGGAAGCCTGGTTTAAAATTTCATCCATAGCCACTCCGGTAAAATCCATGTGCATGATTTCTACAATGGGCCGGAGGCCTGCAGCTGCGGCACCTACGGCGTGGCCGATAATAGCGGTCTCACTGATGGGAGTATCCACTACCCGTCCGGAACCAAATTCTGCCCAGAGGCCCATATCCTCCCCAAAATCGCCGCCGCGGAAACCTACATCCTCTCCGGCCAGATATACTTCGGGACAACGGAGCATTTCGTTGCGGATTGCGTCATGTATTGCCATTCCAAATGTAATCTTACTCATTCTATGTTCCTCCTTATTCTGCGAAAACATCGGCCAGCAGTGCATCGGTACCGGGATAGGGGGCAGCCTCAGCCTCCTGTACTGCAGTTTCGATTAACTCATCTACTTGATCCTGAACCTTTTTCAAATCTTCCTGGGTATAACCGGCAGAGAGCATCTTCTTTTCCAGACGGGGAATGGGATCCAGGCCGTTTCCGGCAGCCTTTTCTTTTTCAGAGCGATAATTGTCCGGATCGCCCACGTAATGTCCCAGCTGTCTCCAGGTTTTGCACTCTATAAGGGTAGGTCCCTGTCCGCTGCGGGCCCGTTCCACAGCCGTCTTGGCTGCCTCGTAGACAGCAAATACATCATTTCCGTCTACAATGACGCCGGGCATATCATAGGCGGCAGCCCGATCTGCGATATCCTTAACAGAGGTACTTACATCTGCACATACGGAAATGCCATAGCGGTTGTTTTCACATACAAAGACGGCAGGCAGCTTATAGGCACTAGCCATATTTAAGGCCTCATGGAAGGTTCCCCGGTTGGAAGCTCCGTCTCCGAAGAAGCTGACGGCAACCTTATCATCTCCTTTATATTTTGAGGCAAATGCGGCTCCTGTAGCGATAGGGATTCCTGCGCCTACAATGCCGTTGGCGCCGAGAATGCCAAGCTCCATTGCCGTAATGTGGAGGGATCCGCCTTTTCCTTTATTATAACCGGTAGCTTTGCCGTAGAGTTCGGCAAACATTTTCCTCACATCTCCGCCCTTGGCAATCAGATGGCCATGTCCCCGGTGGGTGCTGGTAATATAGTCTGTGGTTCTCAGTGCGGCGCACACACCGGCTGCAATGGCTTCCTGTCCTACGTAGAGATGAAGAAATCCCGGAAGTTTGTTTGCTTTAAACAGCTTGTCTGCTTTCAGCTCAAACTTACGGATTGTAATCATCTTTTCGTAGAAATCCATCATAAGTTTTTTCTCCATAAATAAAACCTCCAATCTTTTTCGTTAATTGTTGATAAGTACTAAATACATCATAACGCTAAAAATAAAAAAGTCAATATATTTTTATAAAAAATTTAGTTAAAAGGAAAAAATATAAAAGGAATTATTTCGCATACTATAGGAAAAAACTGTGCATAATCCATGAAATACAAGGAAAAAAATAAAGAAAATGCAAAAATAGCACAATAAAATACTAAAAGATAATTAAAAAAATACTAAAAATATGTTGACAAAAAACTAAAACAAATATATACTCCGATTATAGCTTTTAAAAGGGTGACCTAAAAACTAAAAAATGTTAAGGAGGAAACAAGATGAAACTGAAAAAAGTAACAGGACTGTTTTTAATCCTGGCAATGACGGCAAGTTTGCTGGCAGGATGTTCTAAGGGCAGTGATCAGGAGACAAGCGCACCGCAGACAGAAGAACCTGCGGCAGCACCGGAGGCAGAACAGCCGGCGGAAACGGCAGGCGGGGATGCAGTTAAAATTGCAGTGCTGGTAAAAGGAACGGACGGAGAGACCTGGCAGTGGATGCTTTCCGGAGCCAGAAAAGCAGCCGCCGACAGCAACGGAAAAATTATTGTAACGGAGCACGGCGGTGCAGACGAGGCAAATATTTCCGAACAGATTTCCATTATGGAAGATATTGTCGTATCCCATCCGGATGCGATTGTTATGGCTCCCACAGACAGCGATGCCCTCAACGCTTCCATTGAAGAGGCCCACGAGGCAGGCATCAAAATCATTATTGTAGATACATCTGTTACAACAGACGCCTATGACCTGTTTATGGCTAACGACAACTATCTGGGGGGCGAGCAGATGGCAGAGCAGATGGTGAAATATTGGGAGGAAATGAATATTGAGCCCAAAGGCACCGTAGGTATTGTGAGTGCGGTCCCGGTCCAGACCGTATACGACAGGGATGACGGATTTGCGGACAAGATGGCAGAACTGGCGCCGGATGTGAAAATTATCCGGGATCAGTATGCGGACAACGATATCCAGAAGTCTATGGATATGACTCTGGACTACATTACCGCAAATGAAGATCTCATCGGCGTGTACGGAGATAACGGTCCCACAGGGGCGGGAATCGCCCTTGCCATTGCCGAATCGGAGCTTCAGGACAAGGTAGTAGGTGTGGCCTATGACGGAAATACCGAGGAGGTAAAGGGTATCGAGAATGGTTCCCTGAAAGCCATTCTGGTGCAGGATCTCTGGGATTGGGGCTACACAGGCGTAAACCTGGCTTATGATCTGGTACAGGGAAAGACCATGGATTCCTTCTACAACACAGGGGTAACCCTGGTAGATTCCAGCAATGTAGGTGAAGACGATATCAAAGACATCATTGATCCCAGCAGGCGTGACTAAGGAAAAGTAAATCATATTACATGAAATCCGGGTTGTGGTTCTGGCATCAGAATCACAACCCAAAAATATAAAGGGGCAGTTTTATGGAACAGAAGGAAAATCAGATTGTAAGAATGAAAGGCATTACAAAGAAGTTCCCGGGTGTAACGGCTCTGTCAAATGTAGATTTTGAATTGGAGAAAGGTACGGTCCACGCGCTTATCGGAGAAAACGGGGCCGGGAAGTCTACCCTGATCAAAACCTTGATGGGTGTTTACGGTGATCAGTATGAAGGACAGATTTTTATTGACGGGGAAGAAGTAAAGATCACGGGCCCCATTCAGGCGAGGGAACTGGGCATGCTTGCCATCTATCAGGATATTACCCTGGCCGGCCATCTCACCGTAGGAGAGAATTTCTTCCTGGGCTCTCTGCAGAAAAAGGGAGTTCTCATAGACTGGAACCGGGTTTACCGGGAGACAGGGGAAATCCTGGAGGATCTGGGGATTCAGGTCAATCCCCGAAGTATTCTCAATGATTTGACCGTTGCCCAGCAGGAGATGGTTTCCATTGCAAAGGCAGTGAAGGAGCAGGCAAAGGTCGTAATCTTTGATGAGCCTACGGCACTTTTGACAGATGAGGATACGAAGATTTTGTTTTCTATTATAGGGAAAATGAAGGAAAAGGGTATCGGCATTATCTATATTTCCCACCGGATGGAGGAACTTTTTGAGGTCTGCGACAAGGCTACGGTTTTAAAAGACGGAGAGTATGTGGGGACGAAACAAATATCGGAGACCACGGAGGAAGAACTGGTATCCCTGATGGTAGGCAGGGAAGTGACGGATATGTACCAGATTGAACATGTGAAGCCAGGAGAGGAGGTTCTCCGGGTGGAGGGTATTACGAAAAAAGGCGTCTGTGAAAATATATCCTTCAAACTTCATAAGGGAGAAATTCTGGGATTGTTCGGCCTGGTGGGCTCCGGGCGGACAGAGACAATCCGGACCTTGTTCGGTGCGGAGCGCTTCGACAGCGGAACCGTCTACATGGAAGGTGAAAAGGTAGAGATTAAATCCCCCAGGGATGCCATTGCCAGAGGAATCGGCTTCCTTCCGGAGAACCGGCGGGAACAGGGGCTGTGCCTGGCTCTTGACATTACCACCAATATCAATCTTGCCACCTATGATGCTATCAGCAAGGGGATTCACATCAATATCCGGAAGGAAAAAGAGATTGCGGAACAGTACAAAGACAAGATTAAGATCAAGACCCCTTCCATACAGCAGAAAATCCGGAATCTTAGCGGCGGAAACCAGCAGAAGGTTGTTATTTCCAAATGGCTGTGCCGGAACAGCAAAATTTTTATTTTTGACGAACCCACCGTGGGCATCGACGTGCTGGCAAAGCGGGAAATTTACCGCTTGCTGGAGGAACTGGTGAAACAGGGAAATTCCATTATCCTGATCTCCTCCTACCTCCCAGAAGTGCTGGGACTGGCGGACCGGCTCATTATTTTCCATGAGGGAAAGACAATGGGAGAGATCTCTTCGGAGGAGCTTCGGAAGTGTGAACATAATGATTTGGAAACGAGGGCTATTTTGGCTGCTTCGGGAATAAAGAACGATTCAAAAGGAGAAGAGGGATATGGCATTGGATAAATTTAAAGATAAAAAGTTTTTTTCGCATTTGTCGCTGTTGCTTATTTTAGTGGTAATCTGTGTGGTTTTAACCATTGTACGCCCTACATTTTTAAGCTATAAAAATATCTTCAATCTTCTGCGCAGCATGTCCATTACCGGATTTATTGCCATTGGGATGACCTTTGTTATCATCACAGGGGGGATTGACCTGTCCGTAGGTTCCGTGGTGGGTTTTAGCAGTGTCATGTGCGGAATTTTAATGAAGGAAATGGGCTGGGCCGTACTGCCGGCACTTCTGGCCAATCTGTTTCTCTGCCTTCTGGTGGGACTTTTGAACGGAGTGCTGATTCACTTCGGGAAGCTTCCGGAGTTTATCGCCACTTTGGGGACCATGCAGATGCTCCGGGGCCTTGCCATGCTGGTGACCAACGGACGCCTGATTTCGGGTCTGCCGGCAAGTTTTACGGATTTTGCCCAGATGAAGATTCTGGGGCTGCCCTCCCTCTGCGTGGTATGGCTTTTGGTGATTCTGCTGGCGGCGTACCTTTTAAAATATTCTACTTACGGAAGAAATATTTACGCCATCGGCAGCAATAAGGAGGCTTCCAGGCTTAGCGGGATCAAGCTTGGGACTACCATCTGCACCACCTATATGTTCAATGCCCTCTGCGCATGTATTGCAGGTATTTTATTGACGGCCCGTGTGACAAGCGCACAGCCCTCCGCAGGGGAAGGATACGAAATGCAGGCCATTGCGGCGGCAGTTATCGGCGGTGCAAGCCTGTCCGGTGCGGAAGGCTCGGTAGTAGGAACCGTAATAGGAGCGGTCATTATGGCAGTTCTCACCAACGGCGGCAATTTGCTGGGCATAAACTCTTTTATCATCGATATTGTAATCGGCGGACTGATTGTAATTGCAGTTTTGATTGAAAAGAACAAAGTTAAGAGGTGAACTGGATGCAGACAAAGGAATTGGAAAAAAAGGCAGTTGAGATCCGGAAGAAGACCTTGAAAATGATTTTCGAAGCCAAAGCGGGACATCTTGGGGGAACCATGTCCATGGCGGATATTCTGGTAACATTGTTCTACGGCAGGATGAATCATGACCCCAAAAATCCCCGGATGAGGACGCGGGATCGCTTTATTCTAAGCAAAGGGCACAGCGTGGAGAGCTACTACAATGTGCTGGCGGATATGGGGTATTTTGACCCCAAGGAACTGGAGCAGTTTTCCCGGTACGGCTCCCGGCTGATTGGGCATCCCAATAACAAAGTTCCGGGAATTGAAGTTTGCAGCGGCGCCCTGGGACATGGACTGTCCTGCGGCGTGGGAATGGCCCTGGGCTGCCGGATGGACGGACTTTCAAGCTATATCTATGTAATGATGGGGGACGGAGAGCTTGCGGAGGGTTCCGTGTGGGAGGCGGCCATGGCTGCTGCCCATTACGGACTGGATCATCTGGTAGGAATTGTGGATCGGAATATGCTTCAAATCAGCGGCACCACGGAGGAAGTCATGAGGCTGGAGAATCTGGCGGAAAAGTGGGAAGCTTTTGGCTGGAAGGTGGCTGAAATTGACGGGAACCGTATTGAGGATATCCGGAAAGTCTTAGACAAGCTTCCTCTGGAAAAGGGAAAGCCAAACCTGATTCTGGCACACACCGTGAAGGCAAAGGGAATCTGTTTTGCAGAGAATATTGCAAAATGGCACCATGGTGTTCCAAACGAGGAACAGTATGCAGAGGCACTAAAAGCCTTGGAGGAGGAAGAAAGGAGGCTTAAGGAATGAGTGAGATAAGAAAAGAAGCGGCCTGCCGGAACGCCTTTACCCAGGAGCTTTTAAAACAGGCCAGGGAAGATAAAAGGATCATTGCCCTGACCTCGGATGCCACGGGTTCCGTTTCCCTGGGGGATTTTTCAAGAGAGCTTCCCGGACAGTTTGTAGAAGTGGGAATTGCGGAACAGAATCTGGTGGGGATCAGTGCAGGGCTGGCCTCCACCGGGAAGAAACCTTTTGCCTGCGGGCCGGCATCTTTTCTGGCGGCCCGGAGTTTCGAGCAGGTGAAAGTGGATGTGGCATATTCCGGAATGAATGTAAAGCTTATCGGAGTCAGCGGAGGGGTGAGTTACGGAGCCCTGGGCGAATCCCACTATTCGGTGCAGGATCTGGCATCCATGAGGGCCATTGCCAATATGACTGTACTGCTTCCGGCAGACGCAGTCCAGACGGCCGCCCTTACCAGGGAACTGGTTTCTTTTGAAGGGCCGGTCTATATGAGAATGGGACGGGGAAAGGTTCCCTGTGTGTATGAGGGAAGGGAACACTTTGAGATCGGAAAAGCCTATTGCCTCAAAGAGGGCACGGACCTGACCTTGATAGCAGCGGGGGAAATGGTTGACAAAGTCCGGGAAGCGGCCCGGGAGCTGGAAGAGGCGGGAATAAAGGCCCGGGTTCTTGATATGTTTACCATAAAGCCTCTGGATGAAGAAGCCGTTATCCGGGCAGCCAGGGAGACAGGGGCTATTCTTACCGTAGAGGAACACAGTGTCTGCGGCGGCCTGGGTGGGGCAGTGGCCCAGACGGCAGCGGAGCACTGTCCGGTTCCCATGAGAATCCTGGGGCTGCCCTCCGAAGTCCTTGTGGGGGGAAGCTCCGGCGAGATTCACAGGCATTATGGGCTCTGTCCTTCCAACATTGTGAAGGAAGCGAAGAAGCTTGTGGAAAGGAAGTAGGTATTTCATGAAGAAAGAGAAACGGTATATTCTGGCCGTAGATCAGAGCACCACAGGAACGAAAGCCATTCTTTTTAACCGGGAGGGGGTGCCCGTCCACAAATGCTATCTGGAACACCGCCAGTATTATCCCAGGCAGGGCTGGGTAGAGCATGATGGGGAGGAGCTTCTTGGAAATGTGAGGACGTTGATTTTCCGGGTCCTTGAAGAGGCCGGAGCAGAGGCTTCGGAAGTGGCATCCATTGCCCTCACAAATCAGAGGGAGACGGTGCTTATCTGGGATAAAACTACCGGAAAGCCCCTATACCATGCCATTGTCTGGCAGTGCAACCGGGGAATTGAGATCTGCAGGCGCCTTGACAGCCGGGAGGGATTTGCCGGAAAGGTAAAGGAAATTACAGGCCTGCCCCTTTCGGAGTATTTCTCCGGGGCAAAATTGGCCTGGATGGTGGAACATGTTCCGGGAGTCCGGGATCTGATGGAACAGGACCGCCTGCTGTGGGGAACCATCGACAGCTGGCTTGTCTGGAATCTAAGTGTGGAAAAGGCTCATGTGACGGATTACACCAACGCCAGCAGAACCCAGCTTCTAGATTTGAGAAAGTGCTGCTGGGATCCGGAATTAATGGAGGCCTTCTCCCTGAAAGAATCCATGTTTCCCAGGCTGGTATCTTCCGATGAGATTGCGGGACATATGCAGATTGGGGAAGAACTGGTGCCTGTTTCCGGGCTTATCGGGGACTCCCAGGGAGCCCTTTTTGCCCAGACCGGTTTTGAGGACGGAATTAAGGTGACATACGGAACAGGATCTTCGGTGATGTACAATGTGGGGTCCCGCTATTGCCCTGCAGGCAGGCTGGCGGTCTCTGTGGCCTGTGCCTGTGAAGGGAAAGTAAACTATGCCTTGGAGGGCAACATCAACAGCACCGGTGCGACCCTGAAATGGATGACCGATCAAATGGGACTGGTGGACCGGGTGGAAGAGGCGGAGGAACTGGCAGGACGAGTAGAGGATACCGGGGGAGTCTACCTGGTCCCGGCCTTTTCCGGCCTGGGCGCGCCCTATTGGGAGGGAGACGCTAAGGCAATCCTCTACGGCATGGATTTCGGAACCAGGAAGGAACACATTGTGCGGGCGATGCTGGAGTCTATCGCCTATCAGATCCGGGACGTGGTAGATTGTATCGAGGAGAGCGCCGGGGTGGAGATCACACAGATACGTGCAGACGGAAAGCCCACGGAAAACAAGCTTTTGATGCAGTTCCAGGCGGATATCCTGAACAAGGAGATCGTGGTGAGCAAGGTACAGGAGGCCTCAGCCTACGGATCTGCCCTGCTGGCAGGGCTGGCTGTGGGATTCTGGGAGAAGGGGGAGATTAAATCCCTCCTAAAGACGGCAGGGCGGATTGTGCCCCGGATGGAGCAGGAGAAAGTTCAAACATATTACGACGGATGGAAGCATGCAGTGGCGGTATCCATCGGGAAATAGGAGAGACTTATTATGAAAGACACATTTGGAATTATTGTAACAAGCAGGGGGATCTTTCCCGGACATCTCATTGAGGAGGCGAAAAAGCAGATCTTTTCCCTGCTGGAAAAGCATGGCATGAATTATGTGATTCTGCCGGCGGAGGCGACTCCCACAGGAGCAGTACAGACGGAAGGGGACGCCCGCAAGTGCGCAGAGCTGTTCCGCCAAAATGGAGATCGGATCAAAGGAATCATCGTCTGCCTCCCGAACTTTGGGGAGGAAGCGCCGGTATTTTCTGCTATCAGCCAGGCAGATTTAAAGGTGCCGGTACTGATTCAGGCCTGTGATGATAGGGATGACGAGCTGGACCTTGACCATCGCCGGGATGCTTTCTGCGGAAAGCTTTCCCTGTGCAACAATCTCTATTACGGAGGAATCCAATTTACCAATACTGCTTTGCATACCTGCAGGCTGGACTCCGGGGAATTCGAGAAGGATCTGCTGCGCTTTGACCGGGTATGCTCCGTAGTCAGCAGAATGCGGCGGGCAAGAATCGGCCTGATTGGAATGCGTCCGGATGGCTTCCGGACCGTAAGGGTTTCTGAAAAGATCCTTCAGAGAAACGGAATTACCACCATTGTGACGGATCTGTCGGAGATCATCGCTTCGGCTCAAAAGATAGAGGATGAGAAGCAGATTCAGGAGACGGTGGAACAAATCAAAGCCTATGGAAAGGTGCCGGCTTCCATTTCCCAGGAGAAGCTTAGGCTGCAGGCAAAACTCATCACGGCTGTGAAAAGCTGGCTGAAAGAAAACCGGTGTGATGCTTTCTGCATGCAGTGCTGGGAGTCCTTAGAGCGCAATTTCGGATGTGCGGCCTGCCTGGTCATGAGTATGCTGGGGGAAGAGGGCATTCCCGGTGCCTGCGAGTCGGATGTTATGGGTGCGGTCACTATGCTGGCGCTGAATGAGGCATCCGGCAATAAGAGCGCCTATATGGATTGGAACAACAATTTTACAGAGGACAGGAACGTGTGCATTAACCAGCACTGCGGTAATTTCCCCAAGAGCTTTTTCGGCGTACCCGTTGAGATCTCCAATCTGGATGTGCTGGCTAAAGGCATGGGCAGTGAGATCTGCTTCGGAGCCTGCAAGGGCCAGGCGGCAGCGGGCCCTATGACTTATGCAAAGACAGCCACGGATGACTGCCGGGGCGTGATCAAAGCATATTTTGGGAACGGCCGGCTTCTGGAAGATCCGGTACCCTCTTTTGGCGCACTCTCGGTGTGGAAGGTTCCCAATCTTCAGAAATTGCTGAACTATATGTGCGAGAATGGTTTTGAGCATCATGTAGCAACGGTCCGGGGAGAATGTGCGGATATCCTCAAGGAGGCTTTTGGGAAATACCTGGGATGGGAGGTTTACTGCCATGAGTGAGGAAAAGAAATTGTTTCAGGAAGGAAAGCCCCTAAAGGCGTCCTCCCGTCCCCTGACAGGAATGCGCAAAGCCATTTCCCAGAAAATGTGTGAGAGCTATTTCCAGAATCCTGTGGTGACACTGACCACGGAAATTGATATGACAGAGGCGGCAGGCTTCCGGAAAAAATGGAATGGAGAGCAGGAAGAGGAGGGCTGTAAGCTTAGTTTTCTGGATATGATAATAGCTGCCGTTGCCCATGCGCTCCACAACCATCCGTCTTTTAACGCCAGGCTGGAGGAACAGAAGATATACTTTCTGGATGAAGTCCACGTAGGTTTTGCGGTGGATCTGAATGGAAGGGGACTGGTGGTTCCGGTGATACGGGATGCAGACGGGAGAAATCTGGCGGAACTGGCAGAGGAGAGGGCCCGCCTGGTGGAGAAGGTCTTAAGCGGCAGAGGGGAACCGGGGGATTTTTCAGGGGGAACATTTACCGTTACCAACCTGGGCTCCTATGGAATCGATGCTTTTACACCCATTATCAATGCTCCGGAATGTGGGATTCTGGGAGTGGGCAGGATTGTGAAAAAGCCTGTGGCAGTGGAGGATGAGGTGGTAATCCGCTCCCGGATGGTCTTAAGCCTGACCCACGATCACCGCCTGAATGATGGAGGTCCCGCAGCAAAATTCCTAAGGGAAATCGGGGACCGGCTGGAACATCCGGAATGGATGAAAAAAGATTGCATAAAAATTTGAAATATATTAAGATGATTTTATAAGCAACACCACTGGAAGCTTCTGGAGGTAGGATGAATGTCAGTGATGACGAATAAAGTGAGAATTGTTGATATCGCGCGGGCCCTCTCCGTTTCACCTGCAACCGTTTCTTTAGCGATTCATAATAAACCGGGTGTAAGCGATAAGGTCCGGGCGGACGTGCTGAAGACCTGCCGGGAGCTTGGATATGCCACAGAGAGCAAAACCCAGGGAGGGTCCGGTCCTCGCCTGCTCCGCCTGTGTATTTATAAAAAACACGGCCAGGTTGTCTGTGATACACAGTTTTTTTCGGAACTGATCGAGGGAATCGAATATGAGACAAAACAGAGCGGCTATGAGCTTTTGATTTCCTATTACAATGAGAAGACGGACTCTCCGGAGCAGCTTCAGAAGTTCCTGTGCAGCGGGGAAGTGGCGGGATGTATTCTGCTGGCTACGGAGATGTTTGAAGAAGATCTGCAGGTGATTTCGGAGCTTACATGTCCTCTGGTGGTTCTGGATAATGTGTTTAAAAAAATCCGGGTAGCGGCAGACTACGTGTTGATTGACAATGTAAACAGTATCTATGACATTACGGAGCATCTGATTTCCTGCGGACATACCAGGATTGGTTATGTAAAAAGCCGCTATGTCATTAACAACTTTAAGGAAAGAAAAAGAGGATACTGCCTGGCTTTAGGGGACCATCACCTGGAGTTTGACCCCAAATATGAGTTTGAGGTAGGCGCGGCTCCGGATACGGCCTATAAAGATATGCTTAAGCATCTGGAGAAGGGAAGGGAGATTCCCACGGCACTGGTAGTTGAGAACGACTTGATTGCCTTCGGAGTCTTGAAAGCTTTGGAGGAGAAAGGGATCCGGGTCCCGGAGGATGTGTCCGTGGCCGGATTTGACGATGTGATGAATGTTGCGCTGGTGGAACCGGCCCTGTCTACGGTCCATGTCCACAAGGGGGCTATGGGCCGCGCAGCTGTGCGGCAGCTGGTCCGTTCCATTGAGGACAGGCAGAGCGGGCTGGAGGAATACTCCGTGGTTATGCGTATGAAGACGGAGCTGGTGAAGAGAGAAAGCGTAAAAGTATTGGGATAAAATAAAAAAGGAGGAGTTATATGCTGCGGGAGAAAATGGAAGCGGCCGGCGTAAAAAAGGCCCTGGAGGATCTGGGATACAGCTATGAAGTGATTTTTGGCGGTCTTTCGCCGGAGCTGGAGGAGGAGTATGCCGCCTGTTCCTGGCAGAAGGTGGGCTGCAATATAGACGGGATCCGGCTGGGCTATGTGATTCACTGTGTTCCCGGAGAGGAACAGCTAAAGGCAGGGCGCCCTTGGGAGGAGTGGTTCTTCCAGCATGACGCGGCCCATCACCATGTGCTGTTCCGGGAAAAGCAGGACTGCTGTGACAGGGAGGTTCTGATCCCGGAGACGGATCGGGAGCATCCGGAGGAAGTACGGGGAAAGCTCTGGCATTATTACCAGGATGGGGAGAGCCTGCCGTATCTGGCAAAGAAGCCTGTTTTATAATGGAATCATTAATGGCTTCCGGCCGCAGAAATATACACCATTCAAAAAAGTCGCAGAGGTTGATACTCTGCGACTTTTTCTTTTCTATTATATCGGCTGGAAAGAGTTTTGGCAATAGACGGCGGTTAAAAATTATGAAAATCCAGGCTTAAAACCATATTTGCCGGATATTTGCTTTGCGCTTTTCATCTTCCATATAGCCATAGGATGCTCCCCTATATTACGTATAATCTCATCGTTCTCAAACAGCAATTCCGGTCTATACTCCCCGGTTTCAAACAGTTCCAGATATTTCGCTTCCTCTGGTGCCAAAACCATGAGTTTTTTAATAAATTTCTTTGCTTCTTCCTTACGTTCATCCAAATTAAAATTATCTTTTTTTCGAAGTACTGGAAACAAATCACGCCTAATCTTAGAAAACTCCAGTCCATCAATCGCAGATGTATCAAAAGTCTTATTGATCTTATCTGCTGATATAGATGAATAAAAAATAATACATTTACGGAACAATTCATATTCTGATTCATCAAACAAACCAAAATAAATCATATTATTAAAGTCATACAAATCTCTGGCAGCTGCCCGGCTCATAAGCGCATTTGCTTTTGCGGCAAAGATCTCCATAGGTTCTAAAGTTCGAACTATTACATTTTCCTCAAAAATATCTGTTACTATCTTTCTCTCTACTGGAGCAAAAATATGGGCTCGCAAGGAATAATTTAATTCCAGCTTTACATTATCCCTGTTGCCGCCAGCATTTTGATATTGAAACAACATAGAATCCAGGCTATGACTATACCTCGAAGATTCTGACAATAAATAGCCTTCTTCTTCCATATAATTTTTTAAGATTTCTGTGATTTTCTCTCTGTCCTTTTCCATATCTTCCAATGGCAGATTATGCGTAAAATCCAAATCTAAATCAACAGACAATCGAGGTAAATTAAAAATAGTCAGGTTGATTGCTGTTCCTCCTTTTAGTGCAAGATGTTCATGCAAATATTCGTCTGTATTCAAATATTTCAATATTTCTTTCAGCCGCAACACTTTTTCAAATGTATCCCGAACAAATCCTTTCTGCTTTGCTATTTGTCCAATTTGTCCCTTATTATAAATCATGCCTGATTTCTCCATTTTTCAAATAATACATCTGAGAAGGAACTACCAGCTTCCAATTAGCATCATATTTTCCTTCTTTACAATCTTTAGTCAAATAACGTTTACTGTTTCCAACCTTGTCTTTACATATCTGAAAGAAATTATTTGATAATCCAAAATGTTTTTGTTGGTCTTTCAACAAAAATCCTACTTTTTGATATAAAAATTGACTATCATAACATTCTAAATATGCAAGCATACGTTTTTCTCTAAGCACAGATACTGCTTGAATATTATCAACCACTTCTTCAAGCCCCGCTATTTTATCCAAATCCTTAATGCTGTCGATCACGGTTCGTTCCCTATCTGTTACACGAACTCCTCCACCGTATTTTACCATTTCAATTCCTTCACTACATTTAGAGCACACGCAACAAAAAGTATATCCATCAAATTCAAAATCTCGAAACATGGTATTTGAAGAAACATATACCTCATAAAAAATCTGATCACTAATTCCATAATATTCCATTGCTGAATGATGAGAAAGATAAGAGGTAGGTGTAATTGCGCTTGCAATTTGATAACGGCTTGCTACCGGAGCATCTGTTTCTCCACTAATACAAGTGTAAAGGTTGTTTCGTATTTTTACTGCAAGTCCATTCTTTATCAAACGCTTTACCGTCGAACGTGCGCTTTCAATGTTATCATAGTATTGATTTACATGTTCCATTGTGAATACTGGATATTTTAGTAATTCAAAGTATAATTTCATACTGCGTCACCGTTTATTTTTTGCTCATTTTAGTTTGATTTCAAACTGTTTTGTTAAATTGTTAATTTATACTATAATAATTTTTTCTTTCCGTCAAGTTTTAAATTTTATTAAAACAGTCTGTATTTAAACTATTTTTACAAATATATTATTGGCTTAATACTACATAGCACCCATTGACTTTGGAAACCCTCCCAAAAAAGTCGCAGAGTATCAACCTCTGCGTCAGGATTTGCAGGGAGTTTGGGATATGGAAGAAAAGAAGGTGCTGTATTTTAAACTGCTGGGAGATTTCACTTACGGGGAAAGGGAAACTGCGGCCGGCAAAGAGTCCGATCTGCGGACAGGAAGGAAGGCCTTATCTTTACTGCAGTATCTTATCGTAAATCATAACAGGAGTGTTTCCTCGGAAGAACTGATCGAAATTTTCTGGGCGGATGGCAGCGCTGCACCCGCAGGGGCTCTGCGGCACATGATATTTAAGGTGCGGAACCTTTTAAAAGAGATGTTTCCGGAACAGGAAAATCTTTTGGTGACCTGCCGGGGCGGCTATACCTGCCGGAAGGATATCCCTCTGGAGCTGGATACGGAACGGCTGGAGGCGGCGGTTCTGGAAGCAGGGAAACAGCAGGGGGAGGAACAGCTGGAACTTTTGATGCCGGTACTTTCCTGCTATAAGGGCGATTTCCTTCCTGCCAACGACAGCCAATGGGCCATAACCCTGCGGCAGTATTACAGAGCCCTCTATCTGGATGCTTGCAAAAGGGTCCTGCCGCAGCTGTATAAAAAAGAAAACTGGCTGGGGATTCTGATGATTTGCGAACAGGCATACCGGATTGATTTTACGGTGGAGGAATTTACGGTATACCAGATGCGGGCATTGATTGCCCTGGGACAGCCCGGGCAGGCCGCAGGGAAATATGAAGCTTTCCGGGATAAGCTTCTGGAGGAGTTCGGAATTGCTCCGGCGGGCCAAATGGAGCAGGTCTATATGCTGGCGCTGGGCCTCCGGAAAAGGGATCTGGAGGTACCGGAGGTTTTGAAACTGGTGTGTGAGGGAAAGCCGGAATCCTGTGCGTTTTTTTGTACCTTTGAGATTTTCCAGAGCATTGTGGCTTTGGAAAAGAGGCACCTGGCCAGAACACAGGGGAATTCTACCATTGTGGTGGCCAGCATCGGAGAGGGGAAGGCCTCGGGTACGGATGCAAGAAGACTGGAGAATATCCTGCAGAATTCTCTGAGAGCCGGGGATCCGGTTGCCAGGCTGGAGGCGGGATCGTATATCCTGATGCTCACAGGCACGGATCTGGAAAATGCACGGCTTGTGACAAACCGTCTGGATCGCACCTTCCATAAAGCCTACCAGCGCTCCAAAGCAAGGATTACCTATCACTTTTCGTCCCTGAAGCCGGTATAGAGGAAAAATAAAAAATTTAGAACCCGCTTTCGGCGGAAAGATAACAGAGATCTAACAAGGCTTTGTTATAGTTAGAGTGTAAATCAGAGGAAAGGGCGGTGGTAGTATAACGCTCATGAAAAATATGATTCCCTGCAACAGCAGGGAGGCGGTAGTCACGGTGATGTCCTACGAAAACGGGATTATGCAGGGTTTTCTGCAGCATCCGCGGCTGGAGAAAAAGGAAGAGATTCAGAGCCTGTCCCAGATGGTTCTGCTCCTGGGAGGCCTGCTGGATCTGGAAAGCTGTCCCGGCAGCCCGCTGCCTTTCGTATCCGCAGAGGGGGATGCAGGCCGAAGTTTGGCAGAGTTTCGTATCCAGGTACTTTTCCGGGAACATCACACATGGCAGGGAAAATTAATCTGGAAGAACGAGGGGCAGGAAATGGTATTTTGCAGCGCAGTGGAATTGATGCAGGCGCTGGATGAAATTCTTGCCAAATAGAAGAGATAAAAAGGTGATTTTTGAAAGGAGGATATTAAAATGGCAGCAAGGAGAAGGAAGCCCTTTTGGATGAAAACATTGGCAGTGATGCTTATTGCCAGCATGCTCATTGGTATGGGGACATCTGCATTTGCAGCAGCGGAAAACGCTGAACAGACAGAAGAACAGGCCGAGGAGCAGGGAACACAGGAAACCGCAGCGGAAAGCCGGGAGACGGCGGAAATTTCCGGGACACCGGAGGAGCCTGGGACACCCGCTCCGAAAGAACTTTCCTCCGGGATGCCGGAGCAGGAGAACCTTCTGGAGGAAATAACCGGGGAAAATCCGGAGAAGGAAGCGGAAGGGATTCCGGCGGAGGTTCAGGTGTTTCTTGAGGCAGTGGAGGCAATTCCTGCGTCCGGCGGGGTTACGGTAGAGACGGAAACCACAAACAGAACATATAGCAGCGATATAGTTAAAACCACAGCGGAAAAGGTGACAGAAGGTAAACTAGAAGTTGTAAAGAATATAGATGAGATTCCGGAAGATCTGAAAGACTCCTTTAGGTCGGCGATTTATCCGGATGCGGAAGGTTATGTTGAAATTCCAGAGCAGGAGAATTGGCAGTTCCTATTGGGATATAAGTTTACTTTATCAGGCACGCCTGGGGATTCCTACGATGCATGGTCTGATGGTTCAATAATAGTCGGTACTGGTTCTGGAATAATTCCGGAGAGTGGTAATGTAGTCATTTATATGACGAAAGACGTTTACTCTTTCGATTTACATGTAGATGTACACGATGGAAAGGAATGTTTGCATAATACAATTGACTTTGTAGTTGGTAAAGACTGGTATGAGACAGGCGTTTGTACTTTTGTGAGAAAACAAACTGGCAGTCAAAATTCTTATCCCATTACCGTTAATTTTAAAAGCGCTCAGGGGGACACGTTAAGGGAGTCCTACGAAGAAACGCATGAAGAAGATACCGAGTATGATTGGACAGAGAAGTTAGGTTCTAGTGATATTCCCTTACCGTTGACCATAGAACGGGACGGAAAAACCTATGCTTTGGATTGGGGGCTGACGGGCCAGGAAGCGCGGGGTAAGCTGAAAGGGACCCTTAGGGGGCCTGTGGAGCTTGACCTGATCTATTCCCCGGATGAAAACAAAGACGGGATCCCGGATCGGTATCAGGTGACCGTCACCTACCGGGCAGTCAACGGAACGGTGGAAAACGCCGATGAAAAAGGAGAATACAAGGTTGTTTTACCCCTGAGGAATGACAAGGGCGAGTATGCCACAGCGGAAGACGGCGGGAAAGCCCTGCTGGAAGCGGGCCAGATTCCCGGAACCCAGGCAAACAAGGGCTTTTTGCCGGAGGGCAAGTGGAGCCCGGATACGCCGGCTGTAGGAACAGAGATCACAGAGGATAAGGTTTTCGTTATCACCTATTCTCCGGAAACTCCGAAGAAGCCGGACGACCCGAAGAAACCGGATGACCCGAAGAAACCGGATGACCCGAAGACTCCCGACACCCCGACGCCGCCGGATGACCCCACGCCGCCTACGCCGGGCCCCACACCTCCCACACCCGGCCCTACGCCGCCCACACCCGGACCCACACCGCCAAATCCTGACCCGGGACCTGCACCTGCGGCAGATACGACTCCGGAAGAGACGGAAATGGCAGCGGAAGAGGTGCCTTTGGCAGGGAAAGAGGAAAGCCTGGAAGGGGAGGAAGTACCCCTTGCGGGAGGCAGGGGAAGGGCCTGGGCGCTGGTAAATTTTGCCCTGATGAACCTGGCGGTCTTTGAATCCCTGATGCTCCTGATTGGCTACTTCATTACTACCAAGAAGGCATCCGAAGAGGAGGAAGAGGAGGAAGAGAAGAAGAAGCTGAAGAAGAAAGGCCTTGTGCGCCTGATCAGTGTTCCGGTAGGGATTATTTCCATAATCGCCTTCTGCCTGACGGAGGATATTACTCTTCCCACTGGCTTTGTGGATCGCTGGACCCTTCTGATGGTGATTATCGCCCTCATCCAGACCCTGGTGGTAGCCTTCTCACGGAAAAAGGAGGAGGAAGAAGAGGAGGAGGAAACAGCTTAAAGCCGGGAAACAGGCGCAGAGCAGCAGAATAAAGAAAGAATACAAATGAGAAGCATCCCATTCGTTTGGCATGACATTGTGCACAGCGGATGGGATGCTTTTCATCCGGCAGAGGGCAGTCTTGAACCGGCAGACGTATATTTTTAAACTAGAGACAAAAAGGAGGATTTGTTATTTTATGACGAACGGACAGAATATTTTTCAAAAGCAGCTTGTCTTTGGGGAGTATTGCGACAGATGGATCTCTATGAACAGTACCCGGTTGAAACCATCCAGCAGGGCCAAGTATCAGGCCACTATTGAGAAATACATCAAACCCTGTTTTGGAAGCAGGACGCTGGGCCGGATTACTTCGGAGGAGGTAGATGAGTTTACCCGGATGCTTATTTGCGAGAAAAAGCTATCTGCCAAGACGGTCCGGGATATTCTGGTTCTGTTTCATTCCATTCTCGTCTATGCGGAAAAGAGGTCGAAGCAGACTCTGCCGGAAATTGAGATTATCTATCCCAGACAGAATAAGAAGCAGATCCGTATCTTAAATGAGCAGGAAGAAAAGAGATTGATGGGCTACCTGGCAGAAGAAATGGATCTGTACAAATTCGGCGTGTATCTGGCCCTCCGGACAGGCCTGCGGGTGGGAGAGCTCTGTGCCCTGCGCTGGAGCGACATTTCCATGAAGGAATTGACCATGTCGGTCAGCCGGACGGTCCAGCGCATCCAGGCGTCCGGAATCGAGACCAGTCCCAAGACCCGGATAATAGTCGGAACGCCCAAGAGCGACAGTTCCCGGCGGACACTCCCTTTGATGCCGGATATTACCGCCTTATGTGATCGGTTTTACGATGGAAATCCGGACAGCTTTGTCCTGACCGGCCAAGGCAAATGTATGGAACCCCGGACCCTGCAGCGCCATCTGAAATCCTACCTGGAAGACTGCGGGATCCTGGGGGTTCATTTCCATACCCTGCGCCATACCTTTGCCACCCGCTGTATCGAGGCCGGCTTTGACGTAAAAACCCTCAGTGAGATTCTTGGCCACGCCAGCATCGGTATTACCATGAACCAGTACGTCCATCCGGATCTGGAGCGGAAGCGGGAGAATATGAGGCGGTTGAAAAATGTGATAGAGGTGTGAAGGGGGACGCAAGATCATACTGTGAAGCCGGGCAGGAAGCTGGAAGGGGGCTTGGCAAAGCCATCCTCCTTTCCGGGGTTTCTTTTTGCCGTAATTTGTAGGTGGATCACTATCCAACAAGAGCTATCAAATTATAAGACAAAATATTACCCCATTTTTTTGATATATTGTTTTGGGTCAAGGCCGTTCGTTAACACAGTTACTACATCCAAAACCGAGAAATACCATTCTTCCTGTTTCGCATCCCAGCAGGACAAGACTTACCGATGTTCTGTTTTCTGTGGTGCTTCTTCGGCTTGCGACGGTATAGACCTGTCCGATTTCTCTCGGAAAATAAGAAATGCCGAAAACCCTGGATTTCCAGTATCTTCGGCATTTTCCACAGCGTCGCT
>CAJUMM010000012.1:0-22631 GCA_910586955.1 uncultured Lachnospiraceae bacterium
TATTCTTCTACTGAAAAGAAGCCTGTCACTTTAGAGGAATATGTTTCCCGCATGTCACAGGCCGTCACCCGGACGGAGGAGGCCCAGGAGGAAAAACGGCGGACCGGAACAAAGCGGGTGCTGGTGAACGAGGAAGCCGCAGCCAAAATGTACTCCTACATCGAGCTGAACTACGGCAGATCCTATCTCTCCCAGGCAGAGCAGGAGCGTTTGAACCGCAGTCTTTGCCGGGGAAGCCATGGGGACTGCAGTTTATATTTTACGGACGGGATTCTCTCCAATATGGTAAAGAAGAATTACCAGTCCGAGTACGCCAGGCGGGCCAAGTCGGAGAATCTGAAGGTCTATGGCCACCACATGCGGGTGACCCGGAGAAATGTGGAGATACTCTCCGATACCCTGCGCCGTGCCCTGACGGCCCGCAGTGAGCGGGAGTGGGTGCGCTCGGATTACGGAAGGATTGTGCCCCGGAAGCTGTGGAAGGTAGGAAGAAGCCGGGATACGAAGCTCTTTGTCCGGGAGCTTCGAAAAAATACTTCCGAGTTTGCCGTCCATGTACTGATTGACGCCAGCGGTTCCCAGCGCAGAAGGCAGAGCCTGGTGGCCCTCCAGGGCTATATTATCAGTGAGGCCTTGAGCAATGCGGGCATTCCTCACCGGGTCATGGGATTCTGCACCTTCTGGGACTATACGGTGATGCAGCGATACCGGGATTACGACGATCCCAGGGAGGCTAATCAGCGGATTTTTGAGTTCCACGCTTCCTCCAACAACCGGGACGGACTGGCAATCCGGGCTGCCGCCGCAAGTCTTCAGGAGCGGCCGGAGGAAAATAAAGTACTGATTGTGCTCAGCGACGGGCGGCCCAACGATATTATTGTTAACCGTCCCAACAGCAGGAACCCCATGCCCTACTCCGGGGACTACGCCGTGCGGGACACGGCGGCGGAGGTGCGCAAGGTCCGGGCTATGGGGATCTCGGTGCTGGGAGTCTTCGCCGGTGAGGAGCAGGATCTCCAGGCGGAACGCCGGATCTTCGGCAGGGACTTTGCCTACATCCGGGACATTATGAATTTCTCCAGCGTGGTGGGCCTGTACCTGCAGAAGCAGCTGGACGACACAGAATAACAGCCAGGCTTTGGCAGGGCGAATGCGGAACTGGAATAAAAAAAACAGCAGGAGCCCGTACAGAACCCAGAAGGATTTGCAGACGCTTCAGCGGCTGAAAATTCTTCTAGTCAAGGGGTTCTGGGAGGGCGGATGCGGAACTGGAATAAGAACTGGAATAGGAGGCCACATTTTATGAAGGAATACGAAGTCGTACACGAAATTTTCAACTTATGCTCCGGCAACCAGATGCGGGACGTCTTTATCGAGGAGGCCGAAATAGCGGATCTGGAGGCCTATGTAACTAGCCGCCACCAGGACAAAGAGTTTTCCTTTGAGCGGGAAGATCTGGCGGACGGTACGGTGATTTACCATGTGAATACCTCCGGGCTTTTGCAGCGCTATACCTTTACGGAGATTTAAGCAGAGAAAGAAAAAGGAATGGAAATAGCCAAAGGCAATATTTTTTTGCTTTTGGCTTTTTTTCTACTTGACAATTAGTAAAAAGGATGTATTATATAGATATAAAGTAAAGAGAATGTACTAATTAAGGGAAACATCAAAGAAAGAAGCAAGGAGGAAAAGAACATGTATCAGAATTTCGAGTATTACACACCCACAAAGGTTATCTTCGGAAAGGGAACCGAAGTGCAGGCAGGAAAGCTTGTGAAAGAGCAGAAAGGAAGAAAAGTCCTGATCCACTATGGGGGAAAGAGCGCTGTAGCTTCCGGATTAATTGACCGGATTTTAAAATCCCTGGAAAGCGAGGGAATCTCTTATGTCATGCTGGGAGGCGTCGTACCGAATCCCCGCTTGTCTCTTGTATATGAGGGAATTAAGCTCTGCAAGGAGGAAGGCGTGGACTTTATTCTGGCGGTAGGCGGCGGCAGCGTCATTGATTCCGCCAAAGCAATCGGATACGGGGTGGTAAATGAAGGAGATGTGTGGGATTTCTTTGAAGGAAGGCGAGAAGCCTCGGCATGTCTTCCTCTGGGCGTGGTTTTGACCATTGCGGCGGCCGGAAGCGAAATGAGCAATGGCTGTGTGATTACCAATGAGAAAGGGGGATTAAAACGCGCCTACGATACGGATCTTTGCCGTCCCAGGTTTGCAGTAATGAATCCGGAGCTGACCATGACCCTGCCCTCATACCAGACGGCCAGCGGCGCAGCGGACATTCTCATGCACACCATGGAGCGTTATTTTAACCAGAGCGATAATATGAATATTACCGATTCCCTCAGCGAAGCCCTTATGAGAAACGTGATGAAATACGCCCGGATTTTAGTGGATGATCCGAAAAACTACGAGGCGAGAGCGGAGATTATGTGGGCGGGCAGCCTCTCTCACAACGGCCTTACAGGCTGCGGCACAGGAGGGGGAGACTGGGCCAGCCACAATCTGGAACATGAGCTGGGCGGTATGTTTGACGTAGCCCATGGAGCCGGCCTGGCGGCTTTATGGGGAAGCTGGGCAAGATACGTAAATCATGCTGCGAAGGATCGCTTTGTGAGATTTGCCATAAATGTGCTGGGTGTAGTTCCGGGAACTACGGAGGAAAAAACCATTGAAAAGGGAATCCGGGTGATGGAGGATTTTTACCGTTCCATCCATATGCCCACATCCTTAGGGGAACTGGGCATTTCTCCTACCGACGAGGAGATAGAACAGATGGCTGCCAGCTGTGAGCAGGCAACGGGAGGGGCCAACGGCTGTGTAATTCCCTTAAAGAAAGAGGATATGGTACAGATATATAAAATGGCAAGATAAAATTAAAAAATGGAGGAATGAAGGATGTTAAGAAATGTACCGCAGATTTTATCACCGGAACTTTTAAAGGTATTAAGCGAGATGGGGCACAGTGACCGCATCGTCCTCACAGATGCCAACTTCCCGGCGGAATCTATGGGAAGAAACTGCAAGGTTGTGCGCTGCGACGGCCTGGGAGTGCCCCAGGTATTGGATGCGGTTTTGCGGTTGATGCGCCTGGACGAGGCAGTGGAGAAACCGGTCAGCCTGATGGCCGTGGCAGAAGGGGATGACTGTGAAACGCCTGTCTGGGATACATATAAGGAAATTGTCTCCCGCTATGACAGCCGCGGCGGGGAGGCGTTTCAGGAAATTGAACGGTTTTCCTTTTATGAGGAGGCTAAGACGGCGTATGCGATTGTGTATTGCAGTGAATTTAAACTGTATGCTAATTTGATGCTGCAAAAGGGCGTCTTAAAGCCGGAGGATTATGTGCCGGTTTACAGGGGAGAGAAGGGAGCAGAATAGATGGAAAATTTATATACGAGGGAGCTTCTTGCGAGGTGCGCTGCGGAGGAAGAAACTTACCAGTTCGACCGCTTTTCTCATGAGGATGCCAAGAGGCTTGGGGATTTGCTGTATGAAAACAGCCGTTCCTGTGCGCGTACAGTGGGAGTGGAGATTCGCGTAAACGGGGAAACCGTTTACCGGTATCTGCCGGATTCCTGTAACCGGGAGAATGGGAAATGGCTCCGGGCCAAGGGGAACACCGTGGAGATGATGAAAATGAGTTCCCTGAGAACGGCGGTTCAGCTTTTCCTGGATCAGGAGACCCTGGAGGATAAAAAGATGAATAACGCAGACTACGGGTTATTAGGGGGCGGTTTCCCGGTATTGCTGCGGGGAACCGGAATGATTGGAACCATAGCGGTATCCGGGCTGTGGCATGTGGAGGATCATGAACTGATTATCCGCACGCTCAAGGAATACTTGGGCGGGCAGCCGGTGCAGCAATAGGATATGGAGGGTAAAACGGTGAGAAAAATATATGCAAAAAAAATAACAAACGATAATTTCCAGGCATTCGGTGAATTTTATGATATAATAAATCCAAAGGGGAATCATCTGGATGATTTTTATCCGGATCATGTGCTGGCTGCTAACGGCAGCTCCATGCCCATGGCATTTTCATCCTATGTGGTGCGGAAAATGCCGGATATGATGATAACCAGGGCGGAGTATCACGATGAGGCCTGCGAGCTTATGCTGCCTCTGGACGGCGATATCATCTTTCACGCAGCCCCGCCGTCCAAGGAGCCTGTTCCGGAGCAGACGGAAGCCTTTTTCGTTCCCGGAGGAACGCTGGTAAAGCTGAATGCAGGCGTATGGCACCAGGAATCCTTTGCGGTATGTGCAGAACAGGTGCATGTGTTAATCGCTCTTCCCCAGCGGACTTATAAGAGAGACTGCGTGCTGGTTCCTTATGAGGAAGCGGACTGGATGGAAATTGTATGGGAGCAGAAAGAATGTGGGAATCCGGAGTTAACAACACACTTTTAAAACAGCAGAACCGGGGACTGGTACTGAAACTGATTGCTACAGGGGCATGCAGTTCCAGAATCGGGCTTTCCCAGAAGACAGGCCTGGCCAAGATGACCGTGACCTATATTGTCAATGAATTTCTGGAAAACGGGGTTTTGGAAGAACGGGAAAAGGTACAGAGCGGAGGAAAGGGACGAAATCCCATTCAGCTCTGTATCTCTTCCAGGGCCCCTAAGCTTCTGGGGGTAAATGTATACAGGGAAAGGTGTACGGTAATCCTGTGCGATTTGCAGCTGCATGTGATAAAGAGGAGCGCTTTTGTTATAACAAAAGAGAATGCAGCTCATTTGCTGCAAAATATCTTTGGGGCTGTTGACAAGATGCTGGAGTCTTTTCCGGAGGAAGAAATCTACGGGATTGGGATCGGTGCTATCGGACCTGTGGATATTCTTCAGGGGAAGATCCTGGAGCCCCCGAATTTCTACGGCCTTCATGATTTGGAGTTAAAAAAGGAGATAGAAAACCGGTATTCGATGCCTGTGTTTTTTGACGGTGAAAGTAATTGTGCGGCGATTACGGAAAAGTATTACGGGAACGGAAGGGACTGCGGGGATTTTATTTATTTGGATTTGGCCAATGGCGTGGGCGCAGGCCTGGTAGTAAACGGAAAGCTGTATACGAATGCCAGCGGAATGATCTGTGAGCTGGGCCATACAAGCATCGACTGGAAAGGGGTTCCCTGCGGCTGCGGGAACAGAGGCTGCCTGGAGCGGTATATTTCCAGCAATGTCATAGAAAGAAAGCTCCGGGAAACTTTGGGGGAGGATAAAACATTCCGGGAATTCTGCCTGGAGATGGATGAGGCCATCCGCAGGGGAGAAACCGGAGGAACGGGATTTACAGAGCGGGAAGAGAAATTACATGCCGTATTTTGCGAAATGGCAGAAAAGCTGGCCTGCGGCCTCACCAGCTTTGCCAATGGGCTGAATCCCCAGAAAATTGTTATAGGACATGAAGGCTATTGGATTCCGGACCTCTATTTAAGACAGGCAGAGCGTCAGGTAAACCAGTGCAGGATTGCAAGAAAGTACCGGAAAATCCAAATTGTAAAATCAAATTTTCAATCGGAAGCTACGGTTTTGGGCTGTGTGGGAGCGCTGCTCACAGCTGTTTTTGAGGGAAGTTTATTTTAAGTGAAATATAAGATGAAACAGGAAAGGGGATTAAAGAAATGAGAAAAATCAAGTGGGGCGTTATGGGAACGGCGTATATCTTTGAGCGGGATACGGCCAGGGGAATGAGTCTTGCAGAAAATTGCGAATTGACGGCCATTGCAGGGCGAAGCTTAGAGAAGGCGGAGGAGTTTAAGAAAACCTATGGTTTTGCCAGAGCCTATGGAAGCTACGAGGAATTGCTTCAGGATCCGGAGATTGAAGCAGTGTATATTCCCCTTCCCAACACCCTTCATTACCAGTGGACCATAAAGGCCCTTAAGCATGGGAAACACGTCCTGTGCGAGAAGCCTCTGGCTCCCAGCGCAGCCGAGGCTAAGGAAATGTTCCGGACGGCAAAGGAAAACGGCGTATTTCTCATGGAAGCCTTTGCCTACCAGCACAGCCCGTATGTGAAGGAAATCCGGAAAGTGATTGAGGAAGGGGTTATCGGGGAGCTGCGCTATGCGGAGGCGGCCCTGATTACCTCGGATTATGATTACAGCAACATCCGCATGCGGAAAGAAACCCTGGGAGGATGCACTTATGATCTGGGCGTCTATGCGCTGAGCCTTGTCCAGCGTATGACAGGAAAGAAACCTTCCGGGCTTCATTCGGCGGCCAGCTTATCAGAGGAAGGGATTGATACCTTTACCACAGCGATCCTGGAGTATGAAGACGGAAGCAAGGCCCACATTGACTGCGGCCTGGTGCTGGCCACGGAAAAAAATTCTGCTCTGGACCGCTTCCAGATTCACGGGACAAAGGGCTCCATATCCTCTGTAGATTTTGGCTTCAATGCACCGGGAACATTGACCTACCGTCTTCGTACCTTTGACGGGACGGATGAATTGAGGAGTGTGGAGGTGCCCAACAATTACTGCCTTGAGGTAGAGCAGCTGGGACGCTGTATCAGCGGAGAAGAAACGCCTTACCTGACAGAAGAGTTCAGCGTTTCCCTGGCGGAAACGGTGGATCGGATTCTGGAAGGAATCGGATACGGAAACCTGGAAATACCGTCTTAAATAATCAGAAAAAACTTGCTCTTTACATTGTATAGGTGTAAAATAAGAGCAGAAGAAAGGAAATGTTTTTCAAATTTCAAAGGTGGAGGTATACGTATGAAGGCTTATGAAATGTTGGTGGAAAATTTGAACAAGTGTCCGGGAAACCAGATGCGGGACACGGAGATCCGGGAGATTGAGACGGAGGATCTGGAGGCTTATGTAAAGAGCCTGCACAAGGACAAGAAAATGTCCGTGGACAAAGAGGTTATGAACGACGGTTCCGTTGTGTTCCATCTGGATCTGTCCGGCACCTTGATCCGTTATACCTTTACGGAAATATAGGAATTTACGCATATGGACTGGGAGGGACGGTTTCTTCTCTTTCTTCAGGATAACGTGAGAAATCCCGTACTGGATAAAATCATGCAGTTCATTACGTCACTGGGCGATGCAGGCCTGATTGCCATTGGGGCCTGCATGGTCCTTTTGTGCATCCGCTCCTATAGACGGGCAGGGGCTGCGGCATCCCTGTCCTTAATTCTTGATTTTGCGGTGGTGAATCTGGTGCTGAAAAATCTTTTCGCAAGGGTCCGCCCTTACGAGGCATTGGAAGGACTTGAGCTAATCACCCGCAGGCCCTCGGATTTTTCTTTCCCTTCAGGCCATGCAGGGGCCTGCTTTGCGGTTGCCAGCGCCATGTTCCTGTGCCTTCCCAGAAAGGCGGGGATTCCGGCGGTTGCACTTGCGGCCCTGATATCCTTTTCCCGTCTGTATGTGGGAGTGCATTATCCTACGGACGTGCTGGGCGGAATGGTGATTGGCTGTGTCACCGGATGGGCGGCGTGGATGCTGGTGAAGAGGAAACAGAAGACATAAACGGCAGATTACGGAAGGAAAAAGGAGAATAGAAATGGAAAATCTTCAGGGAGTATTGGCTTATTTGATTCCGGTTATTATAGTTCTCGCAGTGATTCTGATTCTGGCTATGGGCTATGTGAAGGCTCCGCCGGACCGGGCGTTTATTATTTCCGGCCTGAAAAAGGAGCCCAAGATCCTGATTGGCCGGGCAGGGATCCGGGTGCCCTTCCTGGAGCGCATGGATAAGCTCTATCTGGGACAGATGACAGTGGACATTAAGACGGAGCAGTCGGTTCCTACCACGGATTTTATCAATGTCAATGTAGATGCGGTGGCGAAGGTGCGGATCGATCCCACCACAGAGGGTATCCGCCTGGCGGCCAAGAACTTTCTGAATAAAAGTTCCGACCAGATTACCCGGGATCTTCAGGATTCCCTTCAGGGAAATATGAGAGAAATCATTGGAACCCTGACTTTGAAATCCATCAACACGGACCGGGACTCCTTTTCGGATCAGGTAATGGAAAAGGCGTCCAAAGATATGAAGAAGCTGGGCATCGAGGTAGTGTCCTGCAACATTCAGAATGTAACCGACGAGAACGGGCTTATCAAGGATCTGGGAGCGGACAATACGGCCAAGATTAAGAAAGACGCTTCCATTGCCCGGGCCCAGGCAGAGCGGGATGTGGCCATTGCCCAGGCGGAGGCCAACAAGGCTTCCAATGACGCCCGGGTACTGGCGGAGACGGAGATCGCGGAGAAAAATAATGAGCTTGCCATCAAAAAAGCCGAGCTGCAGCAGATCTCCGATACCAAGCAGGCTATGGCGGATGCCGCCTACAAGATCCAGGAACAGGAGCAGGAGAAAGCCATCCAGACGGCTACCGTAAATGCCCAGATTGCAAAGGCGGAGCGGGAAGCCGAGCTGCGCAAGCAGGAAGTTCTGGTAAAACAGCAGGCTTTGGAGGCTGAGATCAACAAGAAGGCGGATGCGGACCGCTATGCCGTGGAACAGGCGGCAGCTGCGGCCCTGGCAAAGCGCCAGAGGGATGCGGAGGCTAAGAAGTACGAGGCGGAGCAGGACGCTACGGCCAGGAAGTACGAGGCCGAACGGGATGCGGAAGCCAAGAAAGCCCAGGCCGAGGCCAGGAAATATGAGGCGGAGCAGGATGCCCTGGCGAAGAAGGCCCAGGCGGAAGCCAATAAGTACACCATGGAGCAGGAGGCGGCCGGTATCCAGGCAAGAGGAGAGGCGGAAGCAGAGGCCATCCGGGCCAAAGGTATGGCGGAAGCGGAGGCTATGGAGAAGAAGGCGGAGGCTTACCAGAAGTATAACAAGGCGGCCGTTGCGGAGATGCTCATCGGCGTACTGCCCGAGATTGCAGGGAAGATTGCGGAGCCTTTGACACAGATTGACAAGATCACCATCATCGGCGGAGGAGATGACAAGGGCGTGTCCGACGTGGCGGGAAATGTCCCGGCTGTCATGACAAAGCTTTTTGAAACCATGAAGGAAACGGTGGGTATCGATCTGGCAGAGATTATTAAGGCGGAGACCTATGACGCCAAAGTGACCCGGAACGTGAATATCTCCGGTCTTCCCGGAACCGGGGAAGAGGGAAAAGAAGAGTAGGGATATAGATACATATCGTTGAGAAGACTGGTTGAATAGTTCAGGGCTGCCCCGGGAGAAATTCCCTATGGGCAGCCCTCTTCCTTTTTGATTTCTATTTTCGTTATCGTGTTTCCGCCTGAAGTCCCTCCCCGTCCGAATCAATCCAGATAGTGGTTCCTTCCGGGATTTCTCCAGCAAGAATCAATTTTGCAGCCAGGGTCTCCACATGCTTCTGCATGTAGCGCTTTAGAGGCCGGGCGCCGTAGACCGGGTCGTAGCCGTGGTTAGCGATAAAAGTTTTGGCAGCATCCGTGAGCTTAAGTGTCAGGTTCCGATCTGCCAGGCGGCCGTTCAGCTCCGCAAGAAGCAGATCCAGGATGGCGTGGATGTTTTCCCTGCTTAAGGGCTTAAAAAGAATGGTCTCGTCCAGCCGGTTTAAAAACTCCGGACGGAAATGGCTGCGCAGGTCGTTCATCACCATCTGCTGCGCCTCCGGCCTGATATTTCCCCCTTCGTCAATACCCTCCAGAAGATAGGAGGATCCGATATTGGAGGTCATAATCAGGATGGTGTTTTTGAAATCCACCGTCCGGCCCTGGGAATCGGTGATCCGGCCGTCGTCCAATACCTGCAGAAGCACGTTAAAAACATCCGGGTGGGCCTTTTCAATCTCGTCAAAGAGAACCACGGAGTAGGGCTTCCGGCGCACGGCTTCCGTCAGCTGTCCCCCTTCCTCGTAGCCTACGTATCCGGGAGGCGCTCCGATGAGGCGGGAAACGGAGTATTTCTCCATATATTCGCTCATGTCGATGCGCACCATATTCTGCTCGTCGTCGAAAAGACTTAAGGCCAGGGCTTTTGCCAGCTCCGTCTTTCCCACGCCGGTGGGGCCCAGGAAGAGGAAGGAGCCGATAGGCTTGCTGGGATCTTTAATCCCGGCCTTGGAGCGGATAATGGCTTCCGACACCAGGGTAACGCCTTCGTCCTGGCCGATGACCCGTTTGTGGAGTTCCCGGTCCAGGTGCAGGGTTTTGTTCCGCTCGCTTTCCGTAAGTTTGGCTACGGGAATCCCGGTCCACCGGGAAATGATGCGGGCAATCTCATCCTCTGTCACAGCCTCCCGGATAAGGGACAGATCTGTTTTGCGGATGGCTTCTTCCTCCTGCTCCAGATTTTTCTGCAGCTGGGGAAGCTTTCCGTACTGGAGCTCCGCCGCTTTGTTCAGATCGTAGTTCTGCTGGGCGGCCTGAATCTGCCGGTTGATGTCCTCGATCTCCTCCCGGAGTTTGGAGAGCCGTTCAACGGAAGTTTTTTCGTTGTCCCACTGGGCTTTCCGGGTGTTAAATTCGTCCCGCAGCTCCGCCAGATCTTTCTGCAGGTGTTCCAGACGTTCCTGGCTTAGGCGGTCGGTCTCTTTTTTCAGGGCCGCCTCCTCAATCTCCAGCTGCATAATTCTCCGGCGCAGTTCGTCCAGCTCCGTGGGCATGGAATCAAGCTCTGTTTTGATGAGGGCGCAGGCTTCGTCCACCAGGTCGATGGCTTTGTCGGGAAGAAAGCGGTCGGAAATGTAGCGGTTGGACAGGGTGGCGGCGGATACCAGGGCGGCATCCGTGATTTTTACCCCATGGAAAACCTCGTAGCGCTCTTTTAGGCCCCGGAGGATGGAAATAGTGTCCTCCACCGTAGGCTCGTCTACCATCACCGGCTGGAAACGGCGCTCCAGGGCCGCATCTTTTTCAATGTATTGGCGGTATTCGTCCAGGGTGGTGGCGCCGATACAGTGGAGCTCCCCACGGGCCAGCATGGGTTTGAGCATATTTCCGGCGTCCATAGCTCCCTCTGTCTTTCCGGCGCCCACAATAAGGTGCAGCTCATCGATAAAGAGGATAATGTTTCCCTCGCTTTTGCGCACTTCCTCCAAAACGGCCTTCAGCCGCTCCTCGAATTCTCCCCGGTATTTGGCTCCGGCCACCAGAGCGCCCATGTCCAGGGCAAAAATCTTCTTGTCCTTTAAGCCGTCGGGCACGTCCCCCCGGACAATCCGCTGGGCCAGGCCCTCAATGGCCGCCGTCTTGCCTACGCCGGGCTCTCCGATGAGAACCGGATTGTTTTTCGTCTTCCGGGAGAGAATCCGGATAATATTGCGGATTTCCCCGTCCCTTCCGATGACGGGATCCAGCTTCTGTTCCCTGGCACGTTCCACCAGGTCGCTTCCGTATTTATTTAAGGTATCGTAGGTGGCCTCCGGATTGTCGCTGGTGACCCGCTGGTTGCCCCGGACGGTAGAGAGGGCTTTCAGGAAACGGTCGGGGGTAATTCCGTATTCCCCCCAGATCTCCTTGAGAGCCGGACTTGGAAGGCGCAGCAGGGAGAGGAAGAGGTGTTCTACGGATACGTATTCGTCCCCCATCTGCCGAGCCTCGTCCTCCGCATGGATCAGTACCTTATTTAAGTACTCTCCCACATAAGGGTTTCCGCCGGAGACCTTGACCCTTTTATTCAGGGCCTGTTCCACCCGGTTCCGGAAATGATCCGTGTTGATTTCCATTTTAGCAATCAGTTTCAGGATTAGGCTGTCTTCCTGCCTGAGAAGGCTTAGAAGAAGATGTTCCTGTTCGATTTCCTGATTGCCGTACTCATAAGCCAGCTTTTCCAGGTCATTCACAGCCTGTATAGATTTTTGCGTGAATTTTGTGACATTCATAGATGTTGCTCCTTTCCGGAATACTCCAAATATACAAAAAAGACCCTGTCCGGTAAAGGATTGCCGGATACAGGGCCTTGTTCACTTGTTTACACCTAGTATATAGCACTCCTGAGGAGAAAATGCAAGAATTTTTTTCTAAAATTTTTATAAAACAGGGAATTATAAAAAAAACAGAAAGGCACTTGACAAATGGGCAATCCAGTGATATTTTTATGTTAGCACTCAAAAGGGCCGAGTGCTAATAGGGATATATCGAGGTGAAGGGATGGAACTGGATGACAGAAAACTGAAAATCTTACAGGCGATCATCCGCAATTATATGGAAACAGGAGAACCTGTAGGTTCCAGGACCATTTCCAAATACTCGGATTTGAATTTGAGTTCTGCGACCATTCGCAATGAGATGTCGGATTTGGAAGAAATGGGATATATTCTGCAGCCTCACACCTCGGCGGGACGGATTCCTTCGGATAAGGGCTATCGTCTTTACGTGGACCGCATGATGGAGGAGAAAGAGGAGGAAGTCCGGGAGCTGAAGGAACTGATGATTGAGCGGACGGATAAGATGGAACAGGTGCTCAAGCAGGTGGTGAAGGTCCTGGCGGCCAACACCAACTATGCCACCATGGTATCCGCCCCTTCCTATCACCGGAATAAGCTGAAATTTATCCAGCTTTCCAAAGTGACATCCACCCAGATTCTAACCGTGATTATGACGGAGGGAAACATTGTGCGGAACAAGGTCATTGACGTGCGGGAGGATCTCGACCAGGAGACGGTGCTGAAGCTGAACATTCTTCTGAACAGCATTTTAAACGGCCATACCATTGAGGAAATCAACCTCTCCATGATTAAGAGTTTAAAGGAGCAGGCGGGAATCCACAGTGAGCTGGTGGCGGATGTGATTGATGCAGTGGCCGAGGTGATTCACTCGGAGGAGGAAGTGGAAATCTATACCTCCGGGGCCACCAATATTTTCCGCTATCCGGAGCTCTCCGAGAACGGGAAGGCCAGCGAGCTTATCAGTACCTTTGAGGAGAAGCGGCAGCTGGCGGATCTGGTAAATCAGACCCTGGCGGATAAGGAAAATCACGGAATTCAGGTTTACATCGGACAGGAGACGCCCATCCAGTCCATGAGGGACTGCAGCGTGGTGACGGCCACCTATGAATTGGGCGAAGGACTTCAGGGAACCATTGGTATCATAGGGCCGAAGCGGATGGATTACGCCAATGTAGTGAGCACGCTGAAGCTTTTGATGGATCAGCTGGATGAGATATATAAAGGAAAGAGGTAGCGACCCGTGGAAGAAGAAAAGATGGTAGAAGAGACAATTCAGGAGGAGGAACTCCTCCGGCAGGCGGCCAAAGCCGGCGGGGAACCGGAACATGCGGAACCGGAGGCGGAAGAAGCGGCCCCGGAACAGGAAGCTTCGGAGGAAAAGCCTTCCGGAGGACCCTTTGGAGGCTCCGGCAGAGAAAAGAAGAAAAAGAAAAAAGATAAGCTGGAAGAAAAGATTGAGGAGCTGGAAGACCGGGTTATGCGCCAGATGGCGGAATTTGACAACTTCCGCAAGCGGACCGAGAAAGAGAAGTCCCACATGTATGAGGTGGGAGCCAGGGATGTGATTGAAAAGATTCTTCCGGTGGTAGACAATTTTGAGCGGGGGCTGGCGGCCGTTCCCCAGGAGGAACGGGAGAATCCTTTTATGGAGGGAATGGATAAGATTTACAAGCAGCTTCTGACCACCTTAACGGATCTGGGTGTGAAGCCCATCGAGGCGGTGGGCCAGGAATTTGACCCCAATTTCCACAATGCGGTGATGCACGTGGAAGATGAGGAATTGGGTGAAAATACCATAGCCGAGGAGTTCCAGAAAGGTTATACCTACCGGGATACGGTAGTCCGCCACAGTATGGTAAAAGTCGCAAACTGACGCGAAGGCAATGAGCGGTGCGAAATCCGGCAAAATCCGGCTGCGTGTGCTTGCACACAAGCAGATGGATTTTTGCAGGATTTCATAGGGCGACAGCCCGCGCATGAAGGAAAGCGAAGCTTTCCTGAATCGCACCGCAGAGTATAAAAAACAGCAATCAAATCAAAATCAAAAATAAATGAGGAGGTCTCTATTATGAGCAAAATTATTGGAATCGACTTAGGTACGACAAATAGCTGCGTAGCAGTGATGGAGGGCGGAAAGCCCGTAGTAATCGCCAACACGGAAGGCGCCAGGACCACACCCTCCGTAGTAGCCTTTACAAAGACAGGAGAGCGTCTGGTGGGAGAGCCGGCCAAGCGCCAGGCAGTTACCAACTCCGAGAAGACCATCTCCTCTATCAAAAGGGATATGGGAACGGATCACAGGGTAGCCATCGACGATAAGAAGTATTCTCCCCAGGAGATTTCTGCCATGATTCTCCAGAAGCTGAAAGCGGATGCGGAGAATTACCTGGGTGAGAAAGTGAACGAGGCGGTTATCACGGTTCCGGCTTACTTTAACGACGCACAGCGCCAGGCTACCAAGGATGCAGGCAAGATTGCAGGCATGGAGGTAAAGCGTATCATCAACGAGCCCACGGCGGCAGCCCTTGCCTACGGCCTGGACAATGAAAAAGAGCAGAAGATTATGGTCTACGACCTGGGTGGCGGAACCTTCGACGTGTCTATCATCGAGATCGGTGACGGCGTCATCGAGGTGCTGGCAACGGCCGGAGACAACCGTTTGGGCGGTGATGATTTCGACCAGAAGATTACCGACTATATGCTGGCAGAGTTCAAGCGCATGGAAGGTGTGGATCTCTCCGGCGACAAGATGGCTCTCCAGAGACTGAAAGAGGCGGCGGAGAAGGCAAAGAAAGAGCTGTCTTCCGCTACCACCACCAATATCAACCTGCCCTTTATTACAGCCACCTCCGAGGGACCCAAGCACTTCGACATGAACCTGACCAGGGCGAAATTCGACGAGCTGACCCACGATCTGGTAGAGCGCACGGCAGGCCCGGTACAGGCGGCTTTGAGAGATGCGGGCATTACGGCTTCCGAGCTGGGAAAGGTACTGCTGGTAGGCGGTTCCACCCGTGTTCCGGCAGTACAGGATAAGGTAAAGCAGCTTACCGGCCATGAGCCCAGCAAGTCCCTGAATCCGGACGAGTGCGTGGCGCTGGGAGCTTCCATCCAGGGCGGCAAACTGGCAGGCGATGCAGGTGCAGGCGATATCCTTCTTCTGGATGTAACACCCCTTTCCCTGTCCATCGAGACCCAGGGGGGAATCGCTACCAGGCTGATTGAGCGCAACACCACCATCCCCATTAAGAAGAGCCAGGTATTTTCCACGGCTGCGGATAACCAGACTGCAGTTGACATCAATGTGGTACAGGGTGAGCGTGAGTTTGCAAGGGACAACAAGTCCTTAGGACAGTTCCGTCTGGATGGAATTCCTCCTGCAAGAAGAGGCGTTCCCCAGATTGAGGTTACCTTTGATATTGATGCCAACGGTATCGTAAACGTATCCGCCAAGGATCTGGGAACCGGCAAGGAGCAGCACATTACCATTACCGCAGGCTCCAACATGTCCGATAGCGATATTGAGAAGGCGGTAAAAGAGGCGGCGGAATTTGCAGCCCAGGATAAGAAGCGCAAAGAAGCGGTGGACACCCGGAATGATGCGGACGCTATGGTATTCCAGACCGAGAAGGCCCTGGAAGAGGTGGGCGCACAGATTGACGCTGCCGACAAGTCGGCGGTAGAGGCAGAGCTTTCCTCCTTGAAGGCAGTTCTGGAGCGGACCAAGGATCAGCAGGAGCTTTCCGATGCAGAGCTGGATGAGCTGAAGGCAGGAAAGGAGAAGCTGATGAATGCGGCCCAGAAGGTATTTGCCAAGGTGTATGAGCAGGCACAGGCAGCCCAGGGCCAGGCAGGTCCCGCACCGGATATGGGAGCCACGAGCTCCGCAGGCCCGGATAGCGACGTGGTAGACGGGGATTACCGGGAGGTATAAAGCAGGAAAACTTTAAAGCCGGAGCCGGGCGCGGCAGAGCGTCCGGCCGGCGTTGGGACGACAGATTCCAAGGAAAGCCATCCTTTCCTTGGATTTGTTCCGGTCTAGGGAAAGACGATGATTCGAATATAAAGAGGAAGATAGAAGAATGGCAGAACAGAAAAGAGATTACTACGAGGTTCTGGGCGTAGATAAAAATGCAGACGATGCTGCGATTAAAAAAGCATACCGGCAGCTTGCCAAAAAGTATCACCCGGATATGAACCCCGGGGATCAGGAGGCGGAGAAAAAATTCAAGGAGGCTTCCGAGGCGTATGCAGTCTTAAGCGATGCGGAAAAACGCCGCCAGTATGATCAGTTCGGACATGCGGCTTTTGAAGGCGGAGGTCCCGGCGGCTTTGGCGGTTTTGATTTCAGCGGGGCGGATATGGGGGATATTTTCGGAGATATCTTCGGAGATCTCTTTGGCGGCGGACGCAGCAGGCGTACCAGCAATGGGCCTATGCAGGGAGCCAACTTAAGGACCCAGATCCGGGTTACTTTTGAGGAGGCCGTATTTGGCTGCGATAAGGAAATTGAGCTTACGTTAAAGGATGAGTGCGAGAAATGCCACGGAACCGGGGCAAAACCGGGGACTTCTCCTGTCACCTGTTCCAAATGCGGCGGGAAAGGGCAGGTGGTTTATACCCAGCAGTCTCTTTTCGGCATGGTGCAGAACGTGCGTACCTGTCCGGACTGTAACGGAACAGGAAAAGTTATCAAAGAGAAATGCCCGGACTGCTACGGAACGGGATATATTTCCAGCAAGAAGAAGATTGCGGTTACGGTTCCGGCAGGTATCGACAACGGACAGAGCATCCGCATCCGGGGCAAAGGAGAGCCGGGGGTCAACGGAGGGCCCAGGGGCGATCTGCTGGTAGAGGTTCTGGCAGCCAGACATCCCATTTTCCAGCGCCAGGATACGAATATCTATTCTACCGCTCCCATCAGCTTTGTGACGGCGGCCCTTGGCGGGACCGTGCGGATCAAGACCGTGGACGGAGAGGTGGAGTACGATGTGAAGGCGGGAACCCAGACGGATACCCGGGTGCGCCTGAAAGGGAAAGGGGTACCCTCCCTGCGGAACAAGAATGTGCGGGGGGATCACTATGTAACCCTGGTAGTTCAGGTCCCCACGGAGCTGAGCAAAGACGCCAAGGAGGCCCTGCGGGCCTATGAGGATGCTGTAAATGGCGTGACAAGCGGAAAATCCGGGAAGGGAAAGAAAAGCTTTATCGATAAAATGAAGGAGGCCCTGGACGAGTAGGGCGCCGGAAGAGACAGGCCGCTGCGTTATGCAGCGGCCTGTTCTGCAAAATGCCTTTTGCATAAGAAGCTTTCATAGATCGGTCCGGACAGCTGCGGGCCAAGAGAAAAAGACCGTTTTAGCAAACGGAGAAGGGATTTTGAAGCAAAAAGCATTTACAGTCGGATTGATCTCACATTCGGTTGGTGAATTCTTCGACGGAACGGACCTGGCGGGCCAGCAGGAACCAGCGATCCAGCTGGAAGAAGCTGGTCTGTTTCAGAATACGCTCCTGGACTCCCAGGGGAATGGAACCGTAATCGGACAAGGTCTCAAGGATGCACTCTGCCTTCCCTTCCGCAATTCCCTGTTCCCGGATCAAAGCCTGGGCGGGGGAATCCGTGCCGGAGTGCAGATAGCTTTTGATGTTCATTTGAAAAACCTCCTCTCTCTTTTGAGCAAAGGGATTCACGGCGAATTGCCAGATAATCAGATTTGTTTACTTGGATATTGTAACATGAAAAAAATGGGAGATCAAGGGGAAAGTTGTAAAATATTTAGAAAAATGTAAAAAATATAATAATAAGATTTTTAGGGCGGACGCTCAGCTTGCGCCATTCGCAAAATCGCGCCCTTGGCGCTCTCCGCTGCTTCGCAGCTCATTTTTGCTCATATCGTGGCGCTCCCTCAGAGCCAAAGCCGGGCGGCAAATTCCTGCGAGCACGATTTGCCGCCCGGCTTCGGCTCTGGCTGAGCTGTGTACGTTAAAAAGTACAACATTAAAATGGACAATCTTTAGGGAATATGTTACAATAAACTGCGTATGGATGTATGAAAATGCCTGAAAAGGCTAGATAATAAGGAGGAGAAAAAATGGCTAGAAAAATGAAGACCATGGATGGTAATCATGCAGCGGCCCACGCATCTTATGCGTATTCTGATGTTGCTGCGATCTATCCTATCACACCTTCATCTGTTATGGCGGAGGCTACAGATGAATGGGCAACACAGGGAAGAACCAATATCTTCGGACAGACGGTTCAGGTGACTGAGATGCAGTCTGAGGCCGGAGCTGCAGGAGCCGTGCACGGTTCTCTGGCAGCAGGTGCCCTTACCACCACCTTTACTGCTTCCCAGGGACTTCTTCTGATGATCCCCAACCTGTACAAGGTAGCGGGTGAGCAGCTTCCCGGTGTGTTCAACGTATCTGCACGTGCTCTGGCAAGCCACGCACTGTCCATCTTCGGAGATCACTCCGACGTATACGCATGCCGCCAGACCGGCGCCGCCATGCTCTGCGAGTCCAGCGTACAGGAAGTTATGGACCTGACTCCGGTTGCCCACTGCGCAGCCATCAAGGGCAAGATTCCCTTTATCAATTTCTTCGACGGTTTCCGTACCTCCCATGAGATTCAGAAGATCGAGACCTGGGATTACGAGGATCTGAAGGATATGGTTGACATGGACGCCATTGACGCTTTCCGCAGGAATGCCCTGAATCCCAACCATCCCTGCCAGAGAGGATCCGCTCAGAACCCGGATATCTTCTTCCAGGCCAGAGAAGCATGCAACCCCTACTACGATGCCCTTCCGGCCGTGGTTCAGGAGTACATGGATAAAGTAAATGCGAAGATTGGAACCGATTACAAGCTGTTCAATTACTATGGTGCGGCGGATGCCGAGCATGTAATCGTAGCAATGGGTTCCGTATGCGATACCATTGAGGAGACTATCGACTATCTGACCGCCGCAGGCGAAAAGGTGGGTGTGGTGAAGGTACGCCTGTACCGTCCCTTCTCTGCGGAGGCTCTGGTTGCGGCGATTCCCGAGACTGTAAAGAAGATCAGTGTTCTGGACAGAACGAAAGAGCCAGGAGCTCTGGGCGAGCCCCTGTATCTGGATGTTGTGGCGGCTCTGAAAGGCACCAAGTTCAATGATACCCCTGTCTTCACCGGACGTTATGGTCTTGGCTCCAAGGATACCACTCCGGCCCAGATCGTTGCCGTTTACAAGAATGCAGACAAGCAGAAATTCACCATCGGCATTGTGGATGATGTGACGGGACTTTCCCTGGATCCGGGTGCTGCCCTTGTCACCACTCCCGAGGGAACCATCAACTGCAAGTTCTGGGGTCTGGGAGCAGACGGTACCGTAGGCGCCAACAAGAACTCCATCAAGATCATCGGTGACAACACCGATATGTATGCCCAGGCATATTTTGATTACGATTCCAAGAAATCCGGCGGTGTGACTATGTCTCATCTGCGCTTCGGAAAGAGCCCCATCAAGTCTACATATCTGATCCACAAGGCGAACTTTGTAGCCTGCCATAATCCTTCCTATGTGCGCAAGTACAATATGGTACAGGAACTGGTGGACGGAGGAACGTTCCTTCTGAACTGCCCCTGGGATATGGAAGGCATTGAGAAGCATCTGCCCGGACAGGTAAAGAGCTTTATTGCGAACCACAACATTAAATTCTATGTTATTGACGGTATCAAGATCGGCAAGGAGATTGGACTTGGCGGACGTATCAACACCGTTCTGCAGTCTGCATTCTTCAAGCTGGCCAATATCATTCCGGAGGAGCAGGCTATCGAGCTGATGAAGGCTGCCGCTAAGGCCACCTACGGAAGAAAGGGCGACGCTATCGTTCAGATGAACTACGACGCTATCGACGCCGGTGCAAAGCAGGTGGTGGAGATTCAGGTTCCCGAGAGCTGGAAGTCCGCAGCGGATGAAGGCCTGTCCTTTACCCATGCAGAGGGCGGCAGGAAAGATGTTGTAGATTTCGTCAACAACATCCAGGCTAAGGTTAACGCCCAGGAGGGCAACAATCTGCCTGTATCCGCATTCAAGGATTATGTGGACGGCACAACCCCCAGCGGCTCCTCCGCATTTGAGAAGCGGGGCATTGCGGTAGATATCCCCGTATGGCAGCCGGAGAACTGTATCCAGTGTAACAGATGTGCTTATGTCTGCCCCCATGCGGTTATCCGTCCCGCTGCCATGACGGCAGAGGAGGCTGCTAAAGCTCCCGAGGGAACCAAGATGCTGGATATGACCGGAATGCCGGAGTATAAATTTGCCATTACCATCTCTGCCCTTGACTGTACAGGCTGCGGTTCCTGTGCAAATGTCTGCCCGGGCAAGAAGGGTGCCAAGGCCCTGGTAATGGAGAATATGGAAGCCAACCAGGATTGCCAGAAGAGCTTTGACTATGCAGTTACCCTGCCGGAGAAGGCGGACGTGATTGCTAAATTTAAAGAAGCTACCGTAAAGGGAAGCCAGTTCAAGACCCCGCTCCTTGAGTTCTCCGGAGCATGTGCGGGCTGCGGCGAGACCCCCTATGCGAAGCTGATTACCCAGCTCTTCGGTGACAGAATGTATATTGCCAATGCTACGGGATGTTCCTCCATCTGGGGCAACTCCTCACCCTCCACTCCCTACACCGTAAACCAGAAGGGACACGGCCCGGCATGGTCCAATTCCCTGTTTGAGGATGCGGCAGAGTTCGGCTACGGCATGATCCTGGCACAGCGGGCTATCCGGGAGGGCCTGAAAGCCAAGGTTGAGGCTCTTATGGAGAAGGCCGGCGACGACGTGAAGGCGGCAGCTCAGGAATGGCTGGATACCTATAGCGTAGGCGCCACAAACGGCGGGGCTACGGATAAGCTGGTAGCGGCTCTGGAAGCCTGCGGATGCGAGGCCGGCAAGGAGATTTTGAAAGACAAAGATTTCCTGGCGAAGAAATCCCAGTGGATCTTCGGCGGCGACGGCTGGGCATATGACATCGGCTTCGGCGGCGTGGACCACGTATTGGCAAGCGGCCAGGATGTAAATGTTATGGTATTTGATACGGAGGTTTACTCCAATACCGGCGGACAGTCCTCCAAGGCAACTCCTACCGGCGCTATTGCACAGTTTGCAGCTGCCGGCAAGGAAGTGAAGAAGAAAGACCTGGCTTCCATCGCCATGAGCTATGGCTATGTATACGTAGCGCAGATTGCCATGGGTGCGGACTTCAACCAGTGCGTGAAGGCTATTGCAGAGGCAGAGGCTTATCCGGGACCCTCCCTGATTATCGCCTACGCTCCCTGTATCAACCACGGTATCAAGAAGGGCATGAGCAAGGCCCAGACCGAGGAAGAGCTGGCTGTAAAGGCAGGATACTGGCACTGCTTCCGCTTTAACCCGGCAGCCGCCGCAGAGGGCAAGGATGCCTTCACTCTGGACAGCAAGGAGCCCACAGGGGACTACAAGGAGTTCCTGGACGGCGAGGTGCGCTACAACGCCCTGAAGCGCGCAAATCCGGAGAGAGCCGCACAGCTCTTTGACAAGGCTGAGAATACGGCCAAGGCCAGATACGAGTATCTGAAGAAGCTTGGGGATCTGTACAAGGCCGAGTAAGAGACAGAAAAGGATAGGATAGGAAAAGATACCGCCCCGCAGAGAGGAAAGTCTTTGCGGGGCGGTTTTTGCATTGGTTTCTGCAGATACAGCCACACATAAAATTTTAAATATTTTTTCATAAACATGCAACCGCCCGGCTTCCTTAATCGTTTCATAGGTGTAAACAATCAAACTACTTTTGAAAGCAGAGGTAATGGTGTATGGGTATGAGGAAAAACATTTTAATGAACATGTCGGTGGGTGTTTTGTCAATGTGTCTTTTTGGGGGAACTGTTTCCGGAATTAGTGCCGGCAATACATCTGTAGATACTTGTGAAACAGCGGAAACTCCTGAAACGGCCGCAGCGGAAACGGCTTCCGGTCAGGTTTCCATGAGCGATGCTGTATCTAAATATGTGACTCAGGTGATGGCTGCGCCTGAACAAAATGTATCCGCTGTATCGGAACAGAATACAGAAAGCACAAAAGAGACCGTGGTGGCCCATTACTGGTGCAGCTGCGGCTTCCATACAACGGACAAGAAAGAACTTATGAAACATACGGTTGAAGGCAATCGTGAGGGTGGCGTTCTTCACAGCTACAATACAACCTACAGACCGGCAGAAGATTCTGAAGACAAGACGGCGACAGAGGTACAGAGTCCTAAGGGTACCATGGTACGCGTATGTCAGTGCAAGGAACATTTCGTTATGGAAGGCGACTGGAAGACGGAATGGAGAAAACATGTAATAAATGTACATCGCGGAAGCTGTCACTGGGCGGACAATGAATTTACCGAAGAAGAAATGAGAAAGGCTTGGCCGGAGGATTTTGAAGACGAAATGGTTGAAGATACGTCTGAGAAAGAGGCAGCAGAGCAGGCCGCAAAAGAGCAGGCGGAGCGCGAGGCGGCAGAGCAGGCGGCAAGAGAGCAGGCGGAGCGCGAGGCGGCTGAGAAGGCGGCAAAAGAGCAGGCGGAGCGTGAGGCGGCAGAGCAGGCAGCGAGAGAGCAGGCGGAGCGTGAGGCGGCAGAGCAGGCGGCAAGAGAGCAGGCGGAGCGTGAGGCAACAGAGCAGGCGGCAAGAGAGCAGGCGGAGCGTGAGGCAGCAGAGCAGGCGGCAAGAGAGCAGGCGGAGCGCGAGGCGGCTGAGAAGGCGGCAA
>CAJUMM010000012.1:22731-49945 GCA_910586955.1 uncultured Lachnospiraceae bacterium
GCAGAGCAGGCGGCAAGAGAGCAGGCGGAGCGCGAGGCGGCTGAGAAGGCGGCAAGAAAGGCAGCTCAGAAGGCTGCTGAGCAGGCATGGTGGGAGGCTGTTGAGAAAAAGCGATGCGATAAATGTGGAACGGAGTATCCGGCCGACGCGGAGCACGGCTGTGCGGTAGTTTATCACGAATACAAATTAGATTAGACACCTTTTTAAGAAATTGATAATACACATAAGAGTGACAGCAGGGGATATTCCTCTGCTGTTGTTTTTGGAGCTTCCGAACTTGACTTCCGGCTCTATAATTGCTATGCTGAAGATAGAGCGGACAGAGGAACTTCCGCTTAGAGAAAGAAGGTTACATTACAGCAAAGAATGACAAAAGGGCAAGGAGGAAAGCGGCAACATGAGTATGACAGAACAGAATTACAAGATTGCTAAAGAGATTTACGCCGGGAGAGGCGTAGATACGGATGAGGCTCTGAAACTGCTGAATGAGATTCCGGTCAGCATCCACTGCTGGCAGATTGACGATCTGTCCGGGTTTGAGAATCCGGATCGGGGACTTTCCGGCGGCATCCAGGCTACGGGAAGCGATCCCAGCAAAGCCCGCAGCAGGGAAGAATTTATGGCCAATCTTACCAAAGCTTTGAGCGTGGTGCCCGGAAAGAACAAACTGGCCCTTCATGCAATTTACCTGGACAATTTCGGAAAATTTGTGGACAGGGATGCCATTACCCCGGAGAATTTTGCTTTCTGGGTGGAGTATGCCAGGGAGCATGGGCTGGGGCTTGATTTTAACCCTACCTATTTCAGCCATGACAAGGCGGAAAGTAATTTCACCCTGTCCAGCTATGATCCTGCCATCCGGGCCTTCTGGGTAGAGCACGGAAAGAGATGCCGCAGGATCAGCGAATACTTCGGCAAAGAGCTGGGCCAGGTCTGCATAGATAACCACTGGATCCCGGACGGTTACAAGGATTATACCATCGACAAGCTGCGGCACCGGGAGCTTCTCATGGAGAGTATGGACGAGATTCTGAAAGAGAAGATAGACTGGAACTATACCATGGATTCCTTCGAGAGCAAGCTGTTCGGCTTGGGGCTGGAGAGCTATACGGTAGGCTCCCACGAGTTCTACTCCAACTATGCGGCTATCCGCAATAACTGTATCGTGTGCATGGATATGGGGCATTTCCATCCCACGGAAGTGGTATCTGCCAAGCTTTCCAGCTACCTGGTATTTGGCCGCCACGTGCAGCTCCATGTGAGCCGGGGCGTGCGCTGGGACAGCGATCATGTGGTGACCCTGGACGATGAGCTGAAAGAGGTTATGCTGGAAATTAAGCGCCAGAATGCTTTTGACAAAGTACATATTGGTACGGATTATTTCGACGGTTCCATCAACCGCATTGCCGCCCAGGCTCTGGGAGCCCGCAGCGTGAAGAAGGCCATTCTGTACGCACTGCTGGAGCCCACGAGACAGCTTCGGGAATACGAGGAGGCTGACGATCTGGTGCGCCGCCTGGTGTACAGCGAGGAGGAGAAGACCCTTCCCTTCGGCCTGGTGTGGGAGCAGTTTTGCGAGATGAACAATGTGCCGGGGGCGGACTGGCTGGAAAAAGTATTGTAATCTGCGGAACTGGAATATAAAAACAGCAGAAGCCCGAACAAGGCCCAGAAGGGTTTGCAGACGCAAAGCGGCTGAAAATTCTTCTAGAAAAGGGGCCTTGGTAGGGATACTGCGGAACTGGAATAAGAACTGGAATAGGAGACCAAGTATGGAAAAACGGATTTTAATTCCCGGTACGGAACTGTCGGTATACCCCATTGGCCTGGGGACCGTAGATGCAGGACTGCGCTGGGACGGCGAAGCCGGGGATCGGATTTTTGATGCGTATCTGGATCAGGGGGGAAACCTCATTGACTGCGCTCACGTCTATTCCGACTGGGTGCCAGGTGAGAAGGCCAGGGCGGAGCGGGTACTGGGAGACTGGCTTGCCCGCAGCAAAAAGAGGAATCAAATCGTGCTGATGACCAAAGGCGGCCACCCGGATATGGCAGTGCCCAATCCGGACCTGCACAGAAGCCGCATGACGGCAAAGGATATGGCGGAAGATTTGGACGGCTCTCTGCAGAAGCTGCGGACGGATGTTATCGATCTCTATTTTTACCACCGGGATAACCGGGAGCAGTCTGTGGAGGAAGAGATAGAGACTATGGAGGGTTTTGTAAAAGCCGGAAAGATTCGGTATTACGGCTGTTCCAACTGGGATGCGGACCGTATGAAGGCGGCAGACGCTTACTGCAGGGAAAAGGGATACCGGGGGTTTGCGGCAGATCAGAGCCTGATGAATCTGGGAATGAAATATATGAATCCTCTGGAGGACGATACCCTGGGGTATACCAGGGGAGAGGCTTTTACTTACCATGTGGATCATCCGGAAAATATGGCTATGCCTTATATGGGCAACTGCAGCGGCTTTTTCCATCGGTTTGATTCCAAAGGGGAGGAGGGAGTTGCAGGAAATCCCTACTATACACCGGGGAATGTGAAAGTGGCCCGGAAAGTGACGGAACTTAAGGAGCGGTACGGCTGTTCCGTCACCCAGGTAGTGCTGGGATATTTCTTCCACCAGCCCTTTGCCTGTGTGCCTCTGTACGGTTCCACTTCCACGGAGCACATTGTAGATGCCTGTAGAACTCTGGACGTTTCTTTTACGGATGAAGATTATCAATGGTTATTGGAGGACTAAATTATGAAATATTATATTCCTGACTGTTTTTGGCCGGTGAAGGACCAGGGAGAGTACCTGGGACACGAGGCTATCAGCATTTTAAATACCAACCCGGAGCCGGTGCAGGTCCGCATGACTCTCTACTTTGAGGACCGGGATAAGCTGGAAGGCTTTGTCCTGGAAGTTCCGGCAGAACGCACCATCCATTTCCACACCTATAAGCTGAAAAACCAGGATGGAGAGAGCATTCCCAGAGGGGTGGGATATGCGGCTGTGCTGGAGTGCGGTTCTCCTGTAACGGTCCAGTATGCCAGGGTAGACGTGACCCAGCCGGAGCTGGCGATTGCCACCACCATGGCGGCTACGCTTCCGGAATAAAAGGGTAAAGCTAAAATCACAGAGTGCTGCAGAAGATGGAGAGATCCCCTCTTTTGCAGCATTTTTCTTTCCAAAATATAAATTACTAGTTGACATATAGGAAATATAGGAATATAATAAAAACCGATCCCAGAAATATCCAAGAAAACAAAACAACGGAATCACGAAAGCAGAATGAAAGATCAGGAGGATTTAATTATGGCAAAGATTTATCACGGAGCCCTGGAGCTGATTGGGAATACGCCTTTGGTGGAGGCGGCGAATTTGGAGCAGGCCTTGGGATTGAAAGCAAGACTTTTGCTGAAGCTGGAGTATTTCAATCCGGCAGGCAGCGTCAAGGACCGGGTGGCGAAGGCAATGATTGAGGACGCAGAGGAAAAGGGGATTCTGAAGGAGGGATCGGTTATTATTGAGCCTACCTCGGGAAATACGGGGATTGGCCTGGCTTCCATTGCGGCGGTAAAGGGATACCGCATAATTCTCACCATGCCGGAAACCATGAGCATGGAGCGCCGGAATATTCTGAAAGCCTATGGGGCGGAACTGGTCTTGACGGAGGGCGCCCAGGGAATGGCTGGGGCTATTGCCAAGGCAGAAGAGCTGGCGCAAGAGATTCCGGACAGTTTTATCCCCGGACAGTTTGACAATCCGGCCAATCCGGCTATGCACAGAAAGACTACAGGACCGGAGATCTGGAAGGATACGGAAGGGGCTGTGGATATTTTTGTGGCAGGCGTAGGAACCGGCGGCACCCTCACAGGCGTAGGCGAATATTTAAAAGAGAAGAAGCCAAAGGTGAAGGTGACAGCGGTAGAGCCGGCCAGTTCGCCGGTGCTTTCCGGGGGAAAGAGCGGCCCTCACAAAATCCAGGGAATCGGAGCCGGATTTGTGCCCAAGGTATTGAATACAAAGGTGTATGATGAAGTGATAAAAATAAAGAATGAGGATGCTTTTGCAGCCGGAAAACTGCTTGCGAAGCAGGAAGGCATACTGGTGGGTATTTCCTCCGGTGCAGCCCTTCATGCAGGAATTGAGCTGGCGAAGCGCCCGGAGAATGAGGGAAAGACCATTGTAGTGCTCCTTCCCGACAGCGGGGATCGGTACTATTCCACGCCGCTGTTTGTTGAGTAAGGATGGCATGCAGAAGATGACAGAAAGAAAAGAGGACAGAATAATGGCAGATAAAATCACAAGAGAAAACAGAAACTTTAAATTTGAGACTCTGCAGCTTCACGTAGGACAGGAAAGCCCCGATCCGGTGACGGACGCCCGGGCGGTGCCCATTTACCAGACCTCCTCCTACGTATTCCGAAACAGCGATCATGCAGCGGCCCGCTTTGGCCTTTCTGATGCGGGAAATATCTACGGGCGGCTCACCAACCCCACGGAAGATGTGTTTGAGCGGAGGATGGCGGCTCTGGAAGGTGGCGTTGCGGCACTGGCGGTGGCCTCCGGAGCAGCGGCTATCTCCTATACCATTGAAAATCTGGCCCAGAACGGGGATCACATTGTGTCGGCCAAGAATATTTACGGCGGCTCCTACAATCTGCTGGCACACACCCTGCCTCAGTATGGCATCCGGACCACCTTTGTGGACATTTTCAATGAGGCTGAGGCAGAGGCGGCGATTCAGGAGAATACCAAGGCGATCTTTATCGAGACCCTGGGCAATCCCAACTCCGATGTGGTGGACATTGAGTCGGTGGCAAAGCTTGCCCATAAGCATAAGATTCCTCTTGTGGTAGACAATACCTTTGCTACCCCTTATCTGGTGCGGCCCATAGAGTATGGGGCGGATATTGTGGTACACTCTGCCACCAAGTTTATCGGAGGGCATGGAACCACCATCGGCGGCGTGATTGTGGACAGCGGCAAATTTGACTGGGAGGCCTCCGGAAGGTTCCCGTCTTTGACGGAACCGAACCCCAGCTACCACGGCATCAGCTTTACGAAAGCCGTTGGCCCGGCGGCCTTTGTTACCAAGATCCGTGCCATCCTTCTGCGGGATACGGGGGCGACCCTTTCTCCCTTCCACGCATTCTTGTTCCTCCAGGGACTGGAGACATTGTCCCTCCGGGTGGAGCGCCATGTGGAGAATGCCCTGAAGGTGGTGGAGTACTTAAACAGCCATCCCCAGGTGGAGGCGGTTCACCATCCTTCTGTCACCGGAGACATAAGGCAGAAGGAGCTGTATCAGAAATACTTCCCCAGGGGAGGCGGTTCCATCTTTACCTTTGAGATCAAGGGCGATGCCCAGAAGGCCAAGGACTTTATCGACAACCTGGAGCTTTTCTCCCTGCTGGCCAATGTGGCGGATGTAAAATCCCTGGTCATCCATCCGGCGACGACGACCCACAGCCAGTGCACGGAAGAAGAGCTGCTGGATCAGGGAATCCGTCCCAACACCATCCGGCTCTCCATCGGTACGGAGCACATCGACGATATCCTTCAGGATCTGGAAGAGGCGTTTAAAGCAGTGAAAGCATAATTTTTTTCTTTGGACGGCGGCCTTGGGCCGCTGTCTTTTTGTGGTATTCAAAAAATATTTACCTAAATATTGAGAAAAAAACCTATAAAAACAAGGAAAAGTGTGATAAACTGAAAACAGAACTGACAGGAGCAAACTTGGAGGGATAGCGGTGCTGGCCATTGAACGGAAAAATGAAATCCTGGCAACTTTGCAGAAGGAACAGCGGGTCCTGGTATCGGAGCTGAGCAAAAAGTATGATGTGACGGATGAGACCATCCGCCGGGATTTGGAGAAGCTGGAGAGTGAGGGGTATGTAAAGAGGACCTACGGCGGTGCCGTTCTGAATAAGAACACCAATGTAGACATGCCTCTGCGCATCCGGGAAAAGACCAACCGGAGTGAGAAGCAGATCATTGCCAAGCTGGTTCACGATCTGATTGAGGAGGGAGACCGGATTATGCTGGACGCCTCCTCCACCTCCCTGATGATTGCCAAGGAGCTGAAGGAGAAGGAGAAGCTGACGGTGATCACCAACTCCGTGGAGGTGCTGATTGAGCTGGCGGGACATGACGGGATCCAGGTGATTTCCACAGGAGGGAACTTAAATGAGACTTCCCTTTCCCTGGTGGGAAATGCGGCCCAGAAAGTATTGAACGGCTATCACGTGGATAAGGCCGTCCTCTCCTGCAAGGGAATCGATATCCGCAACGGCTTGTCGGATTCCAATGAGCTGGACAGCGATATTAAGAACGTTATGTATTCCTGTGCGGATACGGCTATCCTGGCTGTGGACAGCAGCAAATTTGACCGGGTATCTTTTGTGAAGACCATGCAGATGAAGCGGGGAGATATTCTGGTGACGGATCAGATGCCCGGGGGGGAGTGGATAACTTTCCTCAAGGAGCGGGGGGTGCACTTGGTGGTACCCGGAGAGTGAATGCGGCGGGCGGCTTGGGCCCGTAGTATAAACCAGCAGAATTTTGCTGGAACTAAAAATCAAAAAGGAGTAAAGTATGGGAGAGGTTATTTACAATCTGGCGTTTGATTTTGGAGCATCCAGCGGCAGAATGGTACTCTGTAAGCTGGAGGACGGGAAGCTTGAGCTGGAGGAGCTGCACCGCTTTCCCAATCAGGAGATCCGGATAGGCGGGCATATTTACTGGGATCTGTTCCGGCTGTATCACGAATTGAAGCAGGGGTTAAAGAAAGCGGCCGCCAGAAAGCTGCCTATCAAAAGCCTGGCCATTGATACCTGGGGCGTGGACTACGGCCTTCTCGATAAGGACGGCAACCTCATCGGCAATCCCGTCCATTACCGGGATTCCAGAACCGACGGCGTGATGGAAGAAATTGGGAAGATCATCCCCCTGGAGGAGCTTTACGACCGGACGGGAATCGAGTTTATGTACTTCAATTCCATTTTCCAGCTCTATGCGGAAAAGGGAATGCGCCCGGTGATTCTGGACAATGCCAAGAGACTGCTCTTTATGCCGGAGCTGTTCGGGTATTTCCTCACAGGTATTATGTACACGGAGTATACCTTTGCCAGCACTTCCCAGCTTCTGGATGCCAGAAAGAGGGAGTGGGACTTTGAGCTGATTGAACGCCTGGGACTTAAGAAGGAGCTCTTCGGGGATATTGTGATGCCCGGTACGGTCATCGGGGATCTGCTTCCTGAGGTACAGGAGGAGACAGGGCTCTCAGGTGTGAAAGTTATTGCTGTGGGAAGCCATGACACGGCTTCGGCCGTAGCCGGTGCCCCTCTGGAGACGGAGGATGCGGCCTTCCTAAGCTGCGGAACCTGGTCTTTGCTTGGCATGGTTCTGGATGAACCGATCTTGAATGAGGTTTCCTATAAGTACAACTATACCAACGAGGGCAGTATCGACGGCAAGATCCAGTTCCTGAAAAATATTAACGGTCTTTGGATTATGCAGAACCTGCGCCGGAACTGGTGCGAGTTTGAGGGGGAGGTATCCTTCCCGGATATCATCGAGGCGGCCAGGACGGCGGAGCGCAGGGATTTCATCATCGATCCCAAGGATCCCCGCTTTACGGCTCCCTTAAATATGATGAAGGAGATAGCAGACTACTGTGAGGAGAAAGGCCAGGGCAGGCCGAAAGGCTTGGGAGAGATGGCTATGGCGATCTACAACGGCCTGACGGAGGAGTACCGGAAGTCTATCCGGTATATGGAGGAGATCACAGGCAAAACCATCCCCTGCATCAATATGGTAGGCGGCGGTATCCAGGACGAGCTGCTCTGCGAGCTGACGGCGAAAGCCACGGGCAAACGGGTAGTGGCGGGTCCCACGGAAGGCTCTGTGCTGGGCAACAGCATTGTGCAGCTGGTGGCTACGGGAGCTATCGGCAGCATTGCAGAAGGCCGCGAGATTATTAAACATTCGTTTGCATTGAAATATTATGAACCCTAAAGTGAAGGAGGCAGGCTATGGAAACACGTATGTACAAGATTCCGGCAAAGGCGGACAGAGAAGTGAGGCTGAAAGTAATTCCCGGCCATTTTGCAACCAACCACTCCCATATCAACAACTACATTGACCTGACTACGCTGAAAACCCGGCAGAATGAGGCCCAGGCTGCGGCCCGGGTGCTGGCCCAGTATTCCACCTATACGGTGGTGGATACCATCGTCTGTCTGGACGGCTGCGAGGTTATCGGATCTTATCTGGCGGAGGAGCTGACCAACGCAGGAATTATGTGTATGAACCGTCACAAGACGATTTACATCGTAAGCCCGGAGCTGAATGCGGGAGGCCAGATTATCTTCCGGGACAATATGCAGATGATGATCCGGAACAAAAATGTGCTGCTGCTTCTGGCTACGGCTACCACGGGAAAGACTTTGGAGCAGAGCTTAAATTCCATCGAGTATTACGGGGGAAGGATCCAGGGAATCGGGGCAATTTTCAGCGCCGTGCAGAAAGCCCGCTCCATGGACGTAAACTCTATCTTTACCCAGAAGGATATTCCCGACTATCAGACTTATGAGTTCCACAACTGTCCTTTGTGCAAGAATAACCAGAGAGTGGACGCCATTGTGAATGCTTTTGGGTACAGCAAGATTGAATAAATTTATCTGTGGAAAGAGCAGATTGCGGCATGGCCGGAAGCGGCCGTGCCGTATTTGTGTTTTATAACTGCCGGAAGAATCTGTAAGAGAAAAGCGGCCATTTAAAGGGGGAATACCGGTTGGTGCGTGAATATTTGGAACAAAATGTGTATGAAGCCTTTCAGAAACGGATGAAATTTCTCTTTGAGGAGTTTGACAATATCTATGTCTCTTTTTCGGGCGGGAAAGACAGCGGCCTTTTGCTGAATCTGACACTGGATTTCCAGAAGAAATATTTCCCGGAAAAGCGGATCGGCGTTTTCCATCAGGACTTTGAGGCCCAGTATACGGTGACTACGGAGTATGTGGAACGGACTTTTGAGCGCCTCCGGGGAGAGGCGGAGCTTTACTGGGTCTGTCTTCCCATGGCGGTGCGGACGGCCTTAAGCAGTTACCAGATGTACTGGTATCCCTGGGACGACACGAAGCGGGAAAGCTGGGTGCGCCAAATGCCAAAGGGAGAGTATGTGATCAACTTAGATAACAATCCCGTGTCCACTTACCGTTACCGGATGCCCCAGGAGGATCTGGCCAAGCAGTTTGGAAGGTGGTACCGGGTTTTTCACGAAAATAAGAAGACCGTTTGTCTTCTGGGTATGCGTGCGGAGGAGTCTCTTCAGAGGTACAGCGGCTTTGTAAATAAGAAATACGGCTATATGGGGGAGTGCTGGATCGGCAAGCAGTTTAAGGACGTATGGTGCGCTTCCCCTCTCTATGACTGGACCCATGAAGATATCTGGCATGCCAATTACCTTTTTCATTACGATTACAACCGGCTCTATGATCTTTACTATAAGGCGGGATTGAAAGTCTCCCAGATGCGGGTGGCTTCTCCCTTTAACGACTATTCCAAGGACGCACTCAATCTTTACCGGGTGATTGATCCGGAGATTTGGGTGAAATTGGTAGGGAGGGTCCAGGGGGCCAACTTTGCAGCTATTTACGGGCGGACCAGGGCCATGGGATACCGGAATGTGACCCTGCCGGAGGGGCATACCTGGAAATCTTATACCCAGTTTCTTCTGGATACTCTTCCGGTGCGCCTGCGGAATAATTATGTGAAAAAGTTTAATACGTCAATTAAATTCTGGCATGAGACAGGGGGAGGATTGGACGAGGAGACCATACGGGAGCTTCAGGAGCACGGCTACCGGATCCGCAGGAACGGCATATCCAACTATACCCTGAACCGGAAATCCCGGGTTGTTTTTATCGGAAGCATTCCCGACAACACCGATGATATCCGGTCCAGCAAAGATATTCCAAGCTGGAAGCGCATGTGCTACTGCATTTTAAAGAACGATCACAACTGCCGCTTTATGGGGTTTGGGATTGACCGGGATCAGCAGAGGCGCATTGATCTGATCCGGAACAAGTACAAAAGTTTAGAGGAGATACACTATGAAGTATAGAAGTCCCGTATATGAGATCCTTTCCGTTCCCATCGGAAAGATAGAGGCCAATACCTACAATCCCAATAAGGTGGCGCCGCCGGAGATGCGGCTTCTCTATGAGAGTATTAAGGCGGACGGCTATACCATGCCCATTGTGTGTTACTACGATCAGACCAGGGATATGTACATCATTGTGGACGGTTTCCACCGCTACCGGGTGATGCTGGAGTATTCCGATATCTATGAGCGGGAGGGAGGCTGCCTGCCCGTGTCCGTCATTGATAAACCCATTGATGAGCGTATGGCCAGCACCATCCGCCATAACCGGGCCAGGGGAAGCCACAATGTGGATCTGATGAGCAACATTATCAGGGAGCTTCACGATCTGGGCCGCTCCGACGCCTGGATTTCCACCCACTTAGGCATGGACCGGGACGAGATCCTGCGCCTGAAGCAGATCACGGGGCTGGCGGCTCTTTTCCGGGATGTAAAGTTCGGGAAGGCCTGGCGCCCGGCGGAGGAAGAGGACTAGGGGATTGTGCGATGGCTTTGGTATTTCAATATCGGTTTTTTTAATACCGAAGTGTTTCGCCAATCTGGGGCAGGAGAAAGAATTGCGGAAATTGCGGAAACTTTAGCTGGTTTGTATTGACATTTCGTTCAAAATATGTTTATATAAATACATGATAATTATGTATTAAAAAATACATAATTATCATGTATTTATATCTTCATGATCATGCAGAGATAACAAAATAAAATTTTATATCAGGAGAAATTTTTTATGAGAAAAAAGAAACTATTTTTAATTGTATTAATGATAATTATGGCTGTCTCCATGGATACGGTTGCTTTTGCGCAAGATTCTGGTACTCATGAATTTGATATGACAAATAAGAAATTCATAGAGGAGTATACCGAAAATGGTGTGCATATAGTTGTTTATGAAATTATTTCTGATACACCGGAAATAATGCCTCGGTTTCCGGTATATAAAGAGATTGGAATTTGGCAGTCATTTGATGGGTGGGACATTGTACCGCCACCGACATACTCATATAAGATTGAAAATGATCCAGACTTTCATACATACATGAGTGGAACTTTATATCTTAAAGAAACAGAAAAAGTTGTTGAAGGTAGTGGAAAAAGAACACATGCGTATTATAAAGGAACAATAGCAGGAAATATTTAATGCGGGTGTTGTAATTTTTTAAAGTTCACATTTTACAGGAGGTTGAAAAATATGCAAAAGAAAGTTAAGAACTTAGTAATGCTAATATTGTCTATGGTAGTCTTGGTAGGAAATATTGTCAGTGTTTACGCAAAGGAATCGAATGTTGAAAATATGAAATCTATTAAAGCATTCACAGAAGAAAGCACATATGGAAGAGACTATGAGATAATGGATAATACGGTAGAAATAATGCCTCGGTTTCCTGTATATAAGGAGAGAACGGTAGATTTAACATTTCCCGACTGGATTACACCTCCATCAACATACAATTTCAACGCTTATGATACGGAGCTTAAAACACAAATGTCTGGAACTTTGTATCTTTCAACATATGCTCATCAATATCGGGACTTTCAACCAATAACATATGCAATTTATAAAGGGACAGTAGCAGGAAATATTTAATTGATAATTTGATACAACTATTTAAAACAGTAGGGGGTGTTGTATAAAATGGACACAAAGCATAATAGCTTCATTTATTTTCTGTTAGAATGTATCATTATGGGATTGTGCTATTTATTAACCTGGTATGTAGTTCGTAAATATTTATTTGTATATGTATGGACGGCAGATACAGGAACCTCGTTTCGGCCTTTTTACTTCATATCATTAGGTTTGATTCCAATATATTTATGTGTGCATAAATTGTACCATTTATATAATTTAAAATCATTTACGAATACTTGGAACGAGTTCATTACTGTTTGCAAGGCTGATTTCATAAGTGTCGTTCTTTTTGAAATGATTCTTTATTTTGGAGGGCGAAACGATTATGTGTTTATGTTTCCGAATAGCTTTAGTGTCTGTTTCTTTTTAATAAGCACTTTAATGATTATAATTGGAAGAAAGTGCATTTTCGCTTTCACAAGAACCTCTACAACGCAAAGATAGCATATACGGATTGATATGCTCCCTTCCAGGCAGACAAGTGAAATCATAAATACTTGTCACTTGAAAGGGAGCATATTGTATGTGTAAAAGAAAAATTTCTTGCATTGTCCGGGGAAATATAGTATAATTTCTTGAAATTCAAAGGCGGATTCTGCGTCTTTTTTTTTGAGATAAAACAGAAACTGCGGAACTGGAGTATAGAAAAACAGCAGATACCCGAGCAGAGCCCAGAAGGATTTGCAGACGCAAAAGCGGCTGAAAATTCTTCTCTTACGGGGCTCTGGCAGGGAATCTGCGGAACTGGAATAGGAGGTTTAAGATGAAAGCTTATCTAATACTGGAAGACGGCCATGTATTTACGGGCGTACCCATAGGAGCGCCGGGGGAAGTGATCAGCGAGATTGTATTCAACACTTCCATGACCGGCTATCTGGAGGTCCTGACAGATCCCTCCTATGCAGGGCAGGCGGTGGTAATGACCTATCCCCTGATAGGCAATTACGGGGTCTGCCGGGAGGATATGGAATCCGGAAAGGCCTGGCCGGACGGGTATATTGTGCGGGAGCTTTCCCGGATTCCCAGCAATTTCCGGAGCAGGGAAACCCTCCGGCATTTCCTGGAAGACCAGGGCATTCCCGGCATTGCGGGGATTGACACCCGGCAGCTCACCCGGATACTTAGGGAGAGCGGCACCATGAACGGCATGATCACCACGGACGCATCCTTTGACCTGGAGGAGGTGAAGGCCAAGCTGAAAGCCTACCGGGTACAGAAAGCCGTGGAGCGTGTCACCTGCCGGGAGGCGTATACACTGGAGGGAGAAGGCTGCCGTGTGGCTCTTCTGGATCTGGGTGCCAAGAAAAATATTATCCGTTCTCTACATAAGCGTGGCTGCCGGGTGACGGTTTATCCGGCGTTCACATCTGCACAGGAACTTCTGGCCGGACAGCCGGACGGCATCATGCTTTCCAACGGCCCCGGCGATCCCAAGGAATGCGTCTCAATTATAGAAGAAATCCGAAAGCTGTATCAGACAGATATCCCCATCTTCGCAATTTGCTTAGGCCATCAGCTTATGGCGCTGGCTGCCGGAGCAGATACTTATAAATTAAAATACGGACACCGGGGAGGCAACCATCCGGTGAAAGATCTGAGGACCGGGCGGGTGTACATTTCCTCCCAGAACCACGGCTATGCGGTGGATGGGAAGAGCCTTGATCCCAAGGTGGCCGTGCCGGCTTTTGTAAATGTAAATGACGGGACCAACGAGGGACTCTGCTATACGGGGAAGGATATTTTTACCGTGCAGTTCCATCCCGAAGCCAGTCCCGGCCCCCAAGATTCCGGTTATCTCTTTGATCGCTTTATAGAAACCATGGAGGTGAGAAAACATGCCTAAGAATCCCCAGATTAAGAAAGTCCTTGTCATAGGGTCCGGCCCCATTGTCATCGGGCAGGCGGCGGAGTTTGACTATGCGGGGACCCAGGCCTGCCGTTCCCTGAAGGAAGAGGGCGTGGAAGTGGTTCTCTTAAATTCCAATCCGGCCACCATTATGACGGATAAGGATATTGCGGATCATGTGTACATCGAACCTCTCACCCTGGAGGTAGTGGAGCGGCTTATAGAAAAGGAACAGCCGGACAGTATCCTTCCCACCCTGGGAGGCCAGGCAGGCCTTAATCTGGCTATGGAGCTTTCCGAGAGTGGATTTTTGGAAGACCATGGAGTGGGTCTTATCGGAACCACCTCCGCCACCATCAAGAAGGCGGAGGACCGTCTGGAATTTAAGAGCACCATGGAGAAAATCGGGGAGCCGGTGGCAGCCTCTCTGGTGGTGGAGAATCTGGAAGACGGCCTGGCTTTCGCAGGCCGGATCGGTTATCCGGTGGTTCTGCGCCCGGCCTATACCCTGGGAGGAAGCGGCGGGGGAATTGCCCGGAACCAGGAGGAGCTGGAAGAGATTCTGGCAAACGGCCTGCGCCTGTCCCGGGTGGGGCAGGTACTGGTGGAGCGCTGCATTGCAGGATGGAAAGAGATTGAGTATGAAGTCATGCGGGACGGGGCGGGCAACTGCATCACCGTCTGCAATATGGAAAATATCGATCCCGTAGGGGTCCATACCGGGGACAGCATTGTGGTTGCGCCTTCCCAGACTCTGGGGGACAAGGAATACCAGATGCTGCGCACCTCCGCTTTAAATATAATCAGTGAATTGGAAATCACCGGGGGCTGTAATGTCCAGTATGCTTTAAATCCGGACAGCTTTGAGTACTGTGTCATTGAGGTAAATCCCCGGGTAAGCCGTTCCTCGGCTCTGGCTTCCAAGGCTACGGGATATCCAATCGCCAAGGTGGCGGCCAAAATCGCCCTGGGCTATACCCTGGACGAGATTCCAAACGCCGTTACAGGCCAGACCATGGCCAGCTTTGAGCCTATGCTGGACTACTGCGTGGTGAAGCTTCCCAGGCTCCCCTTTGACAAATTTATCAGTGCCAAACGGACCCTGACCACCCAGATGAAGGCTACCGGGGAAGTGATGTCTATCTGTGACAATTTCGAGGGGGCTTTGATGAAAGCCATCCGCTCCCTGGAGCAGCATGTGGACAGCCTGATATCCGGGGACTTTACCGCCCTTTCCCGGGAAGAGATCCGGGAACGCCTGAAGGTGGTGGACGACCGGAGAATCTGGCTGATTGCAGAGGCCATCCGCAAAGGGATCTCCCAGGAGGATATCCATGAGATTACCCGGATCGATCTGTGGTTTATTGACAAGATTGCCGTTCTGGTAGAGATGGAGGAGCGGCTTCGCAGGGAGGAGCTGTCCCCGGAGCTTCTTAAGGAGGCTAAGAGGCTTCAATTTCCGGATCAGGTGATCGCAGGCCTTACAGGGAAGAGGGAAGAAGCGATCCGTACCATGCGTCGGCAGGAGGGGATCCTGGCCGCCTATAAGATGGTGGATACCTGCGCTGCGGAATTCGCGGCTTCCACTCCCTATTACTATTCCGTGTTCGGAAGTGAGAATGAGGTGCAGGAAACCAGGGATCGGAAAAAGGTCCTGGTGCTTGGCTCCGGGCCTATCCGTATCGGCCAGGGCATTGAGTTTGACTTCTGCTGCGTACACTGTACTTGGGCTTTTTCCAGGGAAGGGTATGAGACGATTATTGTCAACAACAATCCGGAGACGGTGAGTACGGATTTCGATATAGCGGATAAGCTGTATTTTGAACCCTTGACTCCGGAGGATGTGGAAGCAATCGTCCGCTTGGAGAAACCGGACGGGGCGGTGGTGCAGTTCGGCGGTCAGACGGCCATTAAGCTGACGGAAGCCCTGATGGAGATGGGGGTTCCCATTCTGGGGACTTCGGCGGAAAATGTAGACGCTGCCGAGGACAGGGAGCGTTTCGATGCGATCCTGGAGGAGTGCGGCATTCCCCGGCCCAAGGGGCATACGGTCTTTACCGCCCGGGAGGCCAAGGAGGCGGCCCGGGAGCTGGGTTATCCGGTGCTGGTGCGTCCCTCCTACGTGCTGGGAGGACAGGGCATGCAGATTGCCATCCAGGACAGGGATGTGGAGGAATTTATAGGGATCATCAACCGGATCGCCCAGGAACACCCTATTCTGGTAGACAAATACCTTCAGGGAAGGGAGATCGAAGTGGACGCTGTCTGCGACGGGGAGGATATTCTGATCCCCGGCATTATGGAGCATATTGAGCGGGCGGGCATCCACTCCGGAGACAGCATTTCCGTATATCCGGCCCGGAGCATCAGTGAAGGGGTGAAAGCCACCATTGAGGAATATACCAGGCGGCTGGCCTGCTCCCTCCATGTGATTGGCTTGATCAATATTCAGTTTATTGCCGTGGGGGAAGAGGTGTACGTGATTGAGGTCAATCCCAGATCCAGCCGCACGGTTCCCTATATCAGCAAGGTGACAGGGATTCCCATTGTGCCTCTGGCCACACGGGTGATTCTGGGAGCAAAGATCCGGGAGCTGGGCTATACCCCGGGCCTCCAGCCGGAGGCAGCTTATTTTGCCGTCAAGATGCCGGTATTCTCTTTCGAGAAGATACGGGGAGCGGATATCAGCCTGGGACCGGAAATGAAGTCTACCGGGGAATGCCTGGGGATTGCAAAAACCTTTCACGAAGCTCTCTACAAGGCTTTCCTGGGGGCTGGCATCCGCCTGCCCAAGTACAAGAACGTGATTCTCACCGTCCGGGACGAGGACAAGGAGGAAGCGGTGGACATTGCGAGACGGCTGGAAGCCCTTGGCTACTGTATCTATGCCACCAAGGGAACGGCCCGGGCCCTTCTGGAGGCGGATGTATCCGTCCGCCTGACCCGGAAGCTGGAGCAGGAGTCCCCCAATATCCTGGATCTGATTCTGGGGCACCGGATCGATCTGGTGGTGGATACGCCCTCCCAGGGTATCGAACACAGCCGGGACGGCTTCGTGATCCGGCGCAATGCCATTGAGACCGGAGTTCATGTGCTGACGGCCATTGATACGGCCAAAGCCCTGGTGACCAGCCTGGAGCATACGGACGCCCGGGAATTGACTTTGGTGGATATTGCGGAATTGTAAACAGGGAGGCAGGATATGGAGAGAAAGGCAGAAATGTTAAACCAGGGGACGGCTGCCTCCTGGCTTCCCAGGCGCAGGCCTGACGGCCACAAGGGAACCTTCGGGAAGGTCTGTGTCATCGGCGGAAGCGTAGGGCTTACAGGAGCCCCTGTCCTGGCGGCCAAAGCGGCGGCCCGGACGGGCAGCGGCCTGGTGTTCCTGGGAGTGCCGGAGGAAATCTACGGGATTACGGCGCCTCTGAGCCTGGAGGTTATGACTTATCCCCTGCCCGGAAGGGAGGGAAGGCTTTCCGCAGAGGCTTTCTTCCGGATCCAGGAGAAGTTGGGGACCTGTGACGCGGGGCTTATCGGGCCCGGGATGGGAAGAAGCCGGGATCTTTCCCGGCTGGTCGGCCGTCTTCTGGAGCAGGTGCAGATTCCCATGGTGGTGGATGCGGACGCCCTCTATGCCATCCGGGAGCGGAAGGAGATTCTAAAGCACCGCAGGGAGAAAGGCTTAGTGACGGTTCTAACGCCCCATGAGGGAGAATTTTCCTATCTGGGCGGGGACTGGGAAGCAGAACGCGGAGAGGGAGCTCTAGATTTTGCCCGGACCTGGGGCTGCATCCTGGTGCGGAAAGGCCCGGGTACCCTGATTGCAGATCCGGAAGGGAATCTGTACCAGAATACCACGGGCAACAGCGGCATGGCAAAGGGCGGAAGCGGGGATATCCTTGGAGGGATGATCCTCTCTCTTCTGGGACAGGGGATGGAGCCCATCCGGGCGGCGGGCCTGGGTGTCTGGCTTCATGGCTGCGCCGGAGACCTATGTAAGGAGGAAATCGGAGAATACGGAATGCTGCCCACGGATCTGCTGGAGCGGATTCCGAAGGCCATCCGGAGGGTACAGGGAGGGTGAAAACGCTCCCTGTGCTATGGAGCTATCTCCCAGTCGGTAAGGGGAGTGTTGGTGGTGTAGTTGTAAAGGCGGCGGTACATCACACCATTGAAAAATTTGTATTGCCAATCGATTTCGAAAACGCGGGGAGTGTTTTCTGAAAGAATATACCGAGTGCGGTTTTCGCTGGAACGGGCGGCGTTTACCGGAAAGACCGGAAGCAGGAGAAATGTAATTTCCAGCAGGATAAATAAGTAAATATTTTTTGTTTTACCTTTCATGGAATATCAACCTCCGAAATATTGTCGTAGACAGGAACATCTTTAAAGCTTTCAATAATTTCAGGGCAGGTGCCAACATACTGGTTTTGCATGTATAAATCAAACATTTCCCCATTTTTTATGTAGAAGGTCTGCCCTTCGACATTCTGAAATACAGAATTTCCATTTTCATCTATAGTTGGATGATAATAACTGTCAAAGATAAAGGAAAAGGATACAAAAAACAAAACTATGCACAGCGCAGTACTCCAGCCGGAAGACCGCTTTGCCGGAGCATCTATGATACAGCGGAGTCTTTGAAGGACCGCTTTCTTGTGGTGCTGATCTGCAAAAGCATAGGTCTGCTCCGTTTTTGCAGGTACATGGTTTTTCTGAAAGTGCAGGGTCTTGGAGAGCGCTTCCAAATACTGCGTTTTTTCTGCCCGGCTCATGGTTCTGGTAAGGTACTCGTCCACGGATAGCTCCTGTGCCTGTGTCACTGCGGGAGCCAGACAGTGGGTGAGAAGGGGATTCCACCAGTGGAAAGACAGGAGAAGATCCAGCAGGAGCTTCAGATGAAAATCCCGGTGTTTGAAGTGGAGCAGTTCGTGTGAAAAGATACAGGATAATTCTTCGCCCGTATACCCTGGGGGTATCCCGTATGACAGTTCCTTTGAGCTGTCTGCTAAGATGCAGGGAAGGATGATAGTAGGACGGCAAAGGCCCCATATGGCGGGAGAGATAAACCCGTGGGATTGCACCAGCCGGGTTTTTATATTCTTATTTGGAAACAAAGAGTGCAGAACGGTTTGCAAAATCTCCAGGGTTTCCGGGTCCGAGATTTCCGGCAGTGAGAGAAGGGAGTTTTGAAACTGCAGGTATCCCCGGATTTTCCGGAATAAGCAATAGAAGGAGACAGACAGCCACAGGGCGACAAGAAGTATCATGGGGGTCAAAACAAAGGCGCCTGCAGTCCACAGGGGATGCAGCAGGAGATCCCGGAGGGCAGGAAGGATTTTGTGGGAGAAAATGGTCTGGGTAATGGGAAAGGAGGGGGCCAGCAGTTCTACCGGAAGGAATCCCCTGACTATGATGAGGATGGCCAGAAGGCGAAGGGAGGTTATTCCAAAGCGCAGAAATGTATGTTTTCCCTTGAGAAGGAACAGCAGGAACAGGGTTAGCAGAGACACTGCTATGGAGGAGGCAAAAAAGGCGTCAAAAAAAGAGGAATGTTCCAAAACAACAGGGGCAGGAAGATTCATTTGCGTTACTCCTTTGCGTTTTTGTAATTTTGTATCAGAGTCTCTATTTCATTCAGAAAAGCGTCGTCCAGTTCGTCCGCGTCCAGCATGGAAGAGAAAAAGGACAGCATATTGCTGGCTACAGAACCGTTTTGCAGCAGGCTCTCCAGAAGAGCCTGTTGTTTTTCGTATTCCTGCTTTGTGACGGCAGGAACGTAGGCCCGTCCGGTCCTGGTGACGGTCCGCTTGATGGAATCTACCCGGATGTAGCCTTTTCTGTCCAAATTTACCAGGACTTTCGCCACCGTATTGCGGCTTAGGGCCGGATTGGTCTTTAAAATATCTGAGATCAGGCAGGGGCGTTTCATCTGCCAGATGATTTCCATAATTTCTTTTTCCTTCGGTAGGAGTTCCTGCATGGTGTTCTTGATTCTCCCTTGGTACTTGTTTATCCATAGAATAAGGCAAAAGTGATAGAATGTCAATGGAATTTTTTTAAAAATATATAGAAGTTGCATATATGTGCTTGACAGCACCTCATTAATAGTGTATTTTTGAAATACATCATAAATAAGTAGGACTCTTATAATGGTAGCTCTGGTATCCATACCTGTTGGAAAAACAGTATAAATGAAGGATGTTTCTTTTGGTTATGGAGAAAATTCTAATTGAGATGGGTGAAAGATATAAAAACAGTAAAAAGTTATCGGAAGAATTTTTGCGTATTTCATCTATAATAGCAATGATTTTCAATCTTATTTTGTGTCAATGGAAACCAGAACTGGCAGAAACTCAGGTGAGCGCACTTATTTCTATTATGGGATTTTCCCTTATATCCCTCATTTTTTATCGGCGGGTTTGGAAGAAAGAGGCGGACAGTTCTTATGTTGCATCGGAGGTAGTCATGATTCTATTCTGCCTGATTTGCTTAGTCCGCTTTTATATCTTATAAGGGCAAGATCATGTGTGACGGAAGGTTATAATGAGCAGAAAAAATATTTTAATAACTCTGATAACGGCAATATGCCTGATAGAGGCCCTTTACATTTTTTCTTCCTTTGGCAATTCCCCTGCAAAAGAAACCGCTCCGCGGGTTGAATTTACAGACAGCTTAAAGATAACGGTGGATGAGAGGAGCTTTGCGGCGGAGGATCCTCCTGAAAATAAAGCAGAGGAGGCGGTTTTCCGGTATTGGTTAGCAAAGTTCCTGATGGACAGCCAGTTAAGGGAAGACAGTATAGCGCAAAACGGGATGTTTGAGATAGAATTGGAAAATAGTAGAAAAGCGGATCAGGCAGGGGAACATATTCTTAAAATTTTGAACCTGCATGATCTGGAGACTGTCTGCGAAGAGAATGGGCAGTCCGAGGCTGCGGACAGGCTGCAGATGGAAGTTATCGAAGAGAGCGGGTTAACGGAGTATGAGATTGTAAAGCTGCAGTGGACGGAGGAGAGGGAAGATCCGGTCAATTACGGAAACGGATTTCATCAACGATACTATATCTGCGGGAGGACGAAGAAGGATCCGGAGTGGCGGATCTATGGGTTTGGTCGTATGTGATAGAAAATGGTAAGAAGACCGGAGAAATTCCGATGAAAAATTTATATTAGAGTTTGGTATTGCAGCTTAAGGCCAGATTCGTTTTTAAAATATCTGAGATCAGGCAGGGATACTGCATCTGCCAGATAATTTCCATAATTTCTTTTCTTTTGGTATGATTTCCTGTATGGCCTTCTCAGCTCTCCCTTGGTATTTGTTTATCCACAGGATAAGACAAAAGTGACGATATATCAATAGAAATTTTGAGAAAATATATAAAAGTTGCATATATGTGCTTGACAGGAATTGGTTAATAGTGTATTATATAATACATATTTTACCGTTTGCTATTTTTATATTAAGAGGAAGGGCCTATAGTATTCTAATTATCTATGGCTAATTCACAAACTATCAATTTTAGGACGGAGGTACCAATATGAAAAAAACTTTCGCTTTGTTATTAGCAATCTCTATGATACTCAGCATATTCTCTTTTCCTGTTTTTGCGCAGGCTCCGGAATCCAACTCTGAGTTTGCAGCTCCCGATACTATAACGGGTAGGCTCATTGATGAGGAAGGAAATGTCATTTTGGTAACAGGTTATCGCAGAGATGTTCCTATGGCTGTGAGTGTCCTTTCTGACGAATGCTCTGTAACCTATGACTATGCCATTCCAATGAGCAGCTTTTCCCATGAAGATAAAGTAACTGGCCAAGACTCAACCGGCTACATGTCTGCGTCAATGACTATATACTATACAGAGTACGCATCAAATCCGAATGAATATTTATTGACCAAAGTAAGTGGTAGCTGGCGTGATCCAAATCCCAACGATGGGACGCGCGTAAGTGACACTGCTGATGTTATGGCTAACTGTACAGGGATGGGAACCAACAATATAATGAGAAGGCAAGTGAAAAACGGCTCCATAAAGAGCGGGGCATCTATGAGTACAGGGTTCCAATATTCTATTCAGCCTGCTTATGGAGCAATGGGAGCAACGCTGACCATAGCTATCTCTCAAGGTCAAAGCAGGAACTGGAACCTGGTATTAGAATGCTTTCCAATAGTGCCGTTATGAAAACGAAGAATATACTTTACATCACATGCGCCCAAATCATTACTTTAGCTGACCCGTATATTTTCTCCCTGTTCCGTACAAGTATGAAAAGGAATCCTTCTCTTCTTTTCTTATTTGCGGGTGATATACTGCCGGCTATACTGCTTGGGACGTTCCTGGCGTTATCGATATGGCATGAGAGTAAAAGGGATGTTCGCACCGTGACGGGCCTTTCGTTGGTTCTAATGAATACCTTGCTGCTGGTTTTTCATTTCAAAGGATATCTTTCTTTTTCATCTTATTCTATGTCATTTCCGCTGATCCTTATTGGCTATGGGATCGGTATGCTGGTTCACATCAAGAAAAAGCCATAAGAACAGTAATAGACACGGTTGTCTGGTGCAAAATCAGAGGTATTCTTGAAAACACCGGATGGATGGTGTATGATAGAAACATCACAAAGATAAAGGATGGAGAGCGGGATGAAAAAGTATACTCCTGAGACGCAAGGTAAGGCAAAGTATAAGAGTTTTCTTGGCTTTGCAATGTTTTTGCTGGGAACTGCTGCTTTGCTGGGAATTAATTATTTGTATAAGAATGAAACAATAAGCAGCGGAACTGCAGTTGGCGCTACTTTTGCAGTTGGTATTGTTGTTATGGTTTTATATTGGAAATATTTTAGAAGGAAAAGGTGATTTTTGCGCTTATCCTGTGGGGAATTTCAAGATTTGGTTTTCGGTTAAGCCGGCATCCTTCTGCAAATTTTTGCAGTGGAGATGCCGGCTTACGTGTTTTGTTTTTCAAAAATTTTTAGAGAAAATCAGGAAAGTGTAAGATATCCTTTCCCGGAAACGGAGTATTAAGTGTAAGGGTATAGAGCAGGAGCTCTAGAGCCCGGACAAAGGCGCTGGCTGACAGCGGAATGTAAGCTTACGAATCCATAGTTAGAGGTAACTGTTTATGAAAGCAAACGAAAACAACTTTGTGGATCTGATCCGGCAAGGCCGGGAGGAAGGAATCCGGTATGTCATAGAGACTTATGGAGGACTTCTCAAGTCCATTGTCGGAAAAAGGCTGTCTCCCTGGCCTGACCGGGCGGAGGAATGTATGAATGACATTTTTCTGGGAATCTGGAGAAATATTGACAGCTTTGACGAGACCAGGGGAAGTTTCGCCTGCTGGGCGGCGGGAGTGGCACGGCTGGAAGCTATTGACATGCTGCGCCGGATGAAAAGGCAGCTTCAGACAGTCTCTCTGGAGGAGGTGGAAATTCCCCTGGAAGATCCGGCGATTGAGGAGCTTGTGAAACAAGAATTTTCCAAAGAGACGGAAGAAATTCTTGCCTGTCTGCAGCCAAAAGACCGGGAGCTGTTCCGGCGGATTTTCCTGGAAGAGGAGGAGCCGGAGGCTGCGGGGCATGCACTTGGAATCAGTAGAGACAACGTATATGTGCGGCTTTTCCGGGGAAAACGGAAGATTCGCAGAAAATTTCAGGAAAGGAAGAGGGCGTGAGCATGAACAGAGAAGCCTACAGATTGGCAAATGAAATTGGGACGGAGCTTGAGGCGGATGGGGATTGCTTAAGAGAGTGCCTAAGCGATGTAGAGATGAAACGATATGAGACTAGGATTTCAGAGGAAATTAAGAAAGAGAAAAGGATGGGCGGAAGAAATTTCCGCAGAATTTCTGCGGCGGCCTGCGGGGCTCTGGTCCTTATGGCCTGTACGGCGGCATTTGGCGAGGAGGTAAATGCAGCTATCCGGAAGATTGGCTTCAGTATCGGAGAGGCTTTAGGACTTTCCGGGGATTTGGCAGATTACCGGGAAGTGGTGGGTACCTCCGTAACGGATCAAGGATATGTAATTACCCTGGAAGAGGCTGTAGTTTCCAATGAGGAGCTGGTGGTCACTTATACCCTCCAAAGGGAGGACGGGGAGCCCATGGAAGAAATTCTGACTCCGGACGGCACTTTATATATAGACGGAGAAGCCGTTAATGCCGGAACCGGCGGAAGCAGTAATTTCCTGGATGAGGAGCAGAGGATACTTGGCTCCATGGTCTCCTATCATCTGCCCGGAATGGACTTGTCTGGGGAACATGAATACCGTCTGGTTTTTGACAGGATTGGTATTTTGGCAGAAGGAACCAGGGGGAGGTGGGTCTTTGATTTTATGGCAGAAGGTGCGGAACTGATTGAGGACACAAAACGAATTTCTATCGGAAGAGAGTACCAGCTGCCGGACGGAACGAGGATTATCCTGGAGGAACTGACGCTCAATGAGCTGGAACAGCGTATTACCTACAGCCAGGAGGGCTCAACCAACTACATGCTTATGGTAAAGGCCGCAGATTCCAACGGAAACCGGGCAGAGTTCGGATTGCGGTCTGCAGACGGAACTTCCGGATATCTTCAGAATGAAGAGATTATAGAGGATGGGCGCATTGACAGGGCGGCCGGGAAGGTTACATTGGTTTTGTATGCTGTGGAACTTCCCGAAGAGGACGGCCGGATCAGCGAGGATTATATTCCTGTGGGAGAACCCTTTGAACTGGGGTTGTAGAAAATAGCAACAGGCCATCCGGAGAACCAGTTTATTGTCTCCGGATGGCTGTCTTTTTATGTCAACTTTTTCTTGCATATTTTTTCCATCTATGCTAAAATAAATTTACAGGTCTTATGGAAGCCGTTCGGCTTTCCGATTTCCCTGACAGAACATATAAACCCGGTTAGCAGGCCGTCTGCTTTTCACATCTTTGAGGTGTCTTATGTTTCTCCGGTCTTGCCAACCACAGAAGAAAGCCTTATAATGGGAGGAGAAAACATGAACAAGAAAAAACGCTATGTATTCCGGTTTCGCAGAAAGGTGGACCGCAGATATAAAGACAGGCTCTTCCGCTATGTCTTTTCCGACAAAAAGGATCTTTTGGATCTTTACAATGCTGTCAACGATACGGCTTATGAAAATCCGGAGGAGCTGGAGATCAACACCCTGGAGGATGTGATCTACCTCAGCATGAAGAATGATTTGTCTTTTATCATCGGTTCATCCATGAATCTCTATGAGCATCAAAGTACCTGGAATCCGAATATGCCCCTGCGGGGACTTTTCTATTTTGCAGAACTGTATCAGGATTATGTAGACAGGTACGGGTACCGCCTGACCGGTTCTGTGGGGATTCCTCTGCCGACTCCCAGCTATCTGGTGTTTTACAACGGGCTGGAGCAGGAGGCGGAGCGGACGGAACTGTACCTGTCCAAGTCTTTTGAGGCTCAGACTCCCGGAGGGGCACCCTGTCTGGAATGCCGCGCTACGGTGCTGAATATTAACAGCGGCCACAGCAAAGAGCTGATGGGGAAGTGCAGGAGACTATGGGAATATGCTGAGTTTATCCAGGAGATCCGGCAGAATCTGAAGAAGGGATTTTCGCTGGAGGAGGCGGTGGACCGGAGTATCCGCCTCTGTGTAGAACACGGGATATTGGCGGACATTTTAAGCAGAAATCCTACGGAGGTGCAAAGAATGCTGCTGAGAGAATACGACGAAAAGGCAGAGCGGGAATATCTTCGGAAAGAAGCCATAGAAATGGGGCTTAAAGAAGGACGGGAAAAAGGACTGCAGGAAGGCTTGGAACGAGGTTTAGAACGAGGTTTGGAACAAGGTTTAGAACAAGGGCATAAAGAAGGTTTGGAGCAGGGGTTAGAACAAGGCTTGGAACAGGGTTTGAAACAGGGAGAATGGCTCAAACTGATTCAGCTTACTCTCCGCAAACTGCAGAAAGGGAAAACTCCAAAGATAATTGCAGAAGAACTGGAAGAGGAGGGGGATTTGATAGACAAAATCTGCAGGGCTGCGGGGGATTGCAAAGAAGCTCCGGACTGTGCCCGGATTTACAGACAGATAGAAAAGGATTTGAATGAAATAAAAAAGTGAGGGATATGAGATGGCACAGCTTTGGGGAGGACGTTTTACCAAGGAAACCGATCAGCTGGTTTACAACTTTAATGCGTCTATTTCATTTGATAAAAAATTTTATAAACAGGATATGCAGGGCAGTATGGCCCATGCGCGGATGCTGGCAAAGCAGGGGATTTTGACGGAGGAAGAACTGGAGCGGATTCTGGAAGGAATCCAGGGGATTCTTGCAGATGTAGAAAACGGGAAACTGGAAATTTCCGATAGATATGAGGACATCCATAGTTTTGTGGAGGCAAACCTGATTGAGCGTATCGGGGATCCGGGAAAAAAGCTGCACACAGGAAGAAGCCGGAACGATCAGGTAGCCCTGGACATGAAGCTTTACGTCCGTGAGGAGGTACAGGCGGCAGACGCCTTGGTGCGGGAGCTTTTGGAAGTCCTTTTGAGGCTGATGGAGGAGCATACGGGGACGGTGATGCCGGGATTTACCCATCTGCAGAAAGCCCAGCCTATCACGCTGGCCCACCATCTGGGTGCATATTTTGAAATGTTCCGGCGGGATCGGGAGCGTCTTTCGGATCTCTATGACCGGATGAATGACTGTCCCTTAGGAGCAGGAGCCTTAGCCGGAACAACCTACCCTCTGGATCGGGAATATACGGCGGAACTTCTGGGATTCCGGGGTCCCACCCGGAACAGTATGGATTCGGTATCGGATCGGGATTACCTCATTGAACTGCTGTCAGCTTTGTCTACCATTATGATGCACTTAAGCCGGTTTTCCGAGGAAATCATTATCTGGAATACGAATGAATACCAGTTTGTGGAGATGGACGATGCCTACAGTACGGGCAGCAGCATTATGCCCCAGAAGAAAAATCCGGACATTGCAGAGCTGGTGCGGGGGAAGACCGGACGGGTCTACGGAGCACTGGTATCCCTTCTAACTACCATGAAGGGGCTGCCTCTGGCTTATAATAAGGATATGCAGGAGGACAAAGAGCTTACCTTTGATGCCATCGACACGGTGAAGGGGTGTCTGGCTCTGTTCCGGGGAATGCTGGATACCATGAAATTTAACGGCCAAAAGATGGCGGACAGCGCTAGAAACGGGTTTACCAACGCTACGGACGCAGCAGATTATCTGGTAAACCATGGGGTTCCTTTCCGGGATGCCCACGGGATTATCGGCCGTCTGGTATTGTTCTGCATAGAGAGAGGAAAGGCCATTGAAGAGCTGTCCATGGAGGAGCTAAAAGGCATCAGCCCTGTCTTTGAGAAGGATTTGTATGAGGCTGTAAGTCTGAAAACCTGTGTGGACAAGCGGGAAACCCTGGGGGCGCCTGGGGAAAAGGCCATGGAGCGGGAGATTGCCTTAAGCCGGGAATGGCTGGAAGCACATCCTGCCATTTAAGAGGAACCTGCGGGGAAAATCCGGCAGAATTACCGCTTGCATAGATCGGAAGAGCGTCGTGTAGGGAAAGAGTGTAGATCTC
>CAJUMM010000013.1:0-21318 GCA_910586955.1 uncultured Lachnospiraceae bacterium
GTCCTGAATGGCACATACTCCCGGCGTTTTCAGCCAGCAGTAATTACATCCAACACAGTGTGAAATGTGCATCCCAGTGGTGTCAATCAACTCAAACCCGGCTGCATTTCCATTACTGCGAAGCAATTCCTCTGCTATTACTTTTCCTATATGTTTTGCTGTTGTATCGACCATTAAAACCATTTCTATTTCCCTCCTCCGCAAATTTAATCCCGATTTATAGAGCAAAAGAACTGCCGCAGAACAAGGGCCGGGCCTTTCCTTTCGGAAAACCGGACGTCTTATTCTGCGGCAGTTTCCTGTCTTATGATTCCTTTTTCTGAATCCTGGTCTTTAAAAGATACCACAGGGCTCCCGTAATGCACACGGAGGAATAGGCACCGCAGACGATGCCCACCATCAGCGGCAGGGCAAACTCCCGGATGGAGGCAACTCCCAGGACAAAGAGCACCGCTACCATAATAAAGGTAGTCAGGGAGGTGTAAATACTTCTGGTCAGAGTCTGGGTTATGCTCCGGTTCACCAGATCCTTTAACTCATCTTTCTTCCGGGCGGATACCAGATTCTCCCGGACACGGTCGAAAATAACAATGGTGGCGTTAATGGAATAACCCACAATGGTCAGCATGCAGGCAATAAAGGTATTGCCCACGGAAACCCGGGCCAGTGCGTAAAAGGCCAGGACCACCAGCACGTCGTGAACCAGGGCCGCCACTGCGCTGGCTGCAAAGCGGATATCCTTAAACCGGAACCAGATATATAAAAGCATACAGATGGTTGCCAGAATCACCGCCACAAAGGCATCGGAACGCATCTCCCCGCTGACGGTAGAGCTGATGCTCTCCGCCGTAATTCCTGCCTCGTCCACGCCAAATTGCGCGGCCAGGGCGCTGTTTAAAGCCTGGCGGGTTTCCAGATCAAGCTCCGCCGTCTTAATGACTACATCGTTGCTTCCCTGGACCTGCTGGGCCTGGATCTCGCTGCTGCCGATGGCCTCCCGCACCACAGGCTTTACCTTCTCGTCAATCTCGGCAATGGTCATAGGCTCCCCAAAGGGAATGGTGGTAGCAGTTCCTCCTTTAAACTCCAGGCTGTAGTTCAATGCCCCGCTCCCCTGTCCGGAGCGGATCCCCATAGCCGCCAGGCCTGCCAGGATCACAAGGGCGGAAAGGATAAAGCAGAGATTCTTTTTCCCAAGGAAATCAAAGGTCTTCCGATCTTTCTGCACACCGTAAAATTTCTCGCTTCTTAAGCCCACGGCATACAAAGCGTTCAGCACCAGCCGGGTCACCACCAGGGCCGTAAACATGGACAATACAATACCCAGGGCCAGGGTCTGGGCAAAACCCTTTACGCTTCCCGATCCCTTCAGGGCCAGCACGGCCGCCGCAATGAGGGTGGTGATATTTCCGTCCACAATGGCGGAAAGGGCTTTCTGGAAGCCGATCTTCATAGCTGATCTCACGGTCTTTCCTGTGGCCAGCTCCTCCCGGATACGGGCAAAGATAATGACATTAGCGTCCACGGCCATGCCGATGCTCAGGATAATACCTGCAATGCCCGGCAGGGTCAGGGTAATTTCAAAAGCGTTCAGGAGCACGATCATAAGTGCCACATAGATAGTCAGGGCAATGCCGGAGGCAAAACCCGGAAGCAGGTATACGGCAATCATAAAAATCACTACCAGCACAAAACCGATGGCTCCCGCTTTCAGGCTGGTAGAGATGGCCTCCTCCCCCAGCTGGGCTCCGACCACCTTGGAGCGGAGCTCCCGCAGCTCTAACTGAAGGGAGCCGATGCGGATGGTGGATGCCAGGCGCTGGGCCGCCTCATAAGATTCCATATTGGTGATGGAGGGATTGCCGTTGGTAATCACTGCCTGGACCGTAGGGGCGCTGATCACCTCTCCGTCGTACACAATGGGAATGGCGGAGCCTAAGTTCTCCTCCGTGGCCTGGGCAAATTTCTGCGCTCCCTCGTCATTCAAGGACAGGGCCACCTCGTAAGAATTGTTTCCCAGATTGTCCGTATAACTCTTGGCCTCGGCACTCTTAATGTCCGTACCGGAAATCAGCACGTTTCCGTAGATATCCTGAAACTCCAGGGAACCGGGCCTGCCCAGCTCCTCTAAGATAGCGTTGGCATCGGTGACGCCGGGTATCTCGATATTGATCCGATCGGATCCTTCCTGGTAAACCAGAGCCTCCGTGCTGTAGCCTTCCACACGCCTCTGGAGCTTATAGATGGTATCCGCCATCTGCTCCGCCGTAGGGTTTTCCGTAACTGCCTGGTAGGTAATGCTGACGCCCCCTGCCAGGTCAAGGCCCAGCTTAATATCCGAAGCCGCTCCGGCCTTCTTCTCTCCCACCCCGGCTGCGGCCGTATAAATCAGTCCGGCCATTACCAGGGCCGCCAGAAGCAGGGTGATAATCCCCGTATTTTTCTTCATACTCATGTCTATTCTCCTTGTGCGGCTGCCGCCGCTTTGATCATAATGGCGCACTCCACACGCTTTCTCTGCAGTTCACATCCGATGTCGTAGGCATCGTTCACAGAGCCGTGGAATTTATAGGAATTGGCTGCGCATCCGCCGCTGCAGTAGAACTTGGCAAAGCAGTTCCGGCATTTTTCTTTGGTGTATACATTGCATTCTTTAAAGGTATCCCGGATTTCCTCCCGGGTGACGCCCTCAAGGACATTTCCCATGAGGAAACCTTCCTCCCCCACAAACTGATGGCAGGGATAGAGATCCCCCCAGGGGGTTACCGCCAGATACTCCGTTCCTGACCCGCAGCCGGAAAGCCGCTTGTACACGCAGGGACCTCCCGTGAGATCGATCATAAAATGGAAAAAGGTGAACTCGTTTTCTTTCCCCAGGCGCTTCACCATCTCCGCCGCCAGCTTATCGTACTGCTCACAGATAAAGGGAATGTCCTCCTCCCGGATGGCATAGTCTTCCTCCGGATCCGCCACCACCGGCTCCACGGAAATCTGCTTAAAGCCCAGATCCGCCAGATGCAGCACATCCTCGCAGAAATCCAGGTTCCCCCGGGTAAAGGTTCCCCGGACATAATAATTCTTCTGCTCCCGGCTGTCTGCCAGAGCCTGGAATTTGGGCACAATCAGATCGTAGCTTCCTTTTCCGCCCCGGAAGGGACGCATCCGGTCATGGACTTCTTTTCTCCCGTCGATGCTTAAGACCACATTGCTCATCTCCCGGTTTACAAACTCTTGGACTTCGTCGTTCAAGAGCACGCCGTTGGTCGTCAGGGTGAACCGGAAGTTTTTATTGTGAAGCTTTTCCTGCTCCCGTCCGTAGGCCACCAGGTCCTTCACCACCTGCCAGTTCATCAGGGGCTCCCCCCCGAAGAAGTCCACTTCCAGGTTCCGGCGGCTTCCGGAATTGGCAATGAGAAAATCCAGAGCCTGCTTTCCCACCTCATAGCTCATCAGAGCCCGGCGCCCGTGGTACTCTCCCTCTTCCGCAAAGCAGTAGCGGCAGGCCAGGTTGCAGTCATGGGCAATGTGCAGGCACAGGGCCTTCACTACAGTGGGGCGCTTTTTGAAATCCAGAATGGGTTCCCGGTAAGTGTCTTCCGTAAATAAAGTCCCCTGGGCTTTCAGCTCCTCAATATCTGCAAGGGCCTCCCGGATTTCTTCCAGGGGATACCTGGCTTTCAGTTCTTCGGTGATCTCCTCCGGCGTGTGGTCTTCATAGAGGCCAATGGCCTCATAGGCCAGGGAATCCACCACATGGACGGCTCCGCTGTTCACATCCAGGACAATCCGGTAACCGTTATTGATATATTGATGAATCATGTCTGCTCTCCTGTTTCAGCTTGCAGTACAACAAGGATGTCTCAAAAGCCACATTCCTCTTCATGGCCTTTGAGGCACCCTTGCTCCACGCTTTTCATCTCTTTTATCTATTTGTGATTCTCACAAGTCTGGTTTCCCACAGTGCAGGATGTCTTGCAGGCAGACTGGCAGGATGTCTGGCATTCGCCGCAGCCGCCTTTCTTCACGGTATTCTGCAAAATCTGGGTGTTCAGCGTCTTGATATGTTTCATTGCTTTTGTCCTCCTATTTTAAGTTCCGCAGAATCCCTCCCAAAGCCCCCTGATCTAGAAGCATTTCCAGCCGCTTTCGCGTCTGTCAATTCTTCTGGGCTTTGTACGGGCTTCTGCTGGTTTTGTTTTACATCAAGCTGATTTCCAGTAGTATATCATATCCCGTGGCATTTTGAAAGTATTTTTTTGCGGCCGGGTTCATATATTGTCTTAAATCCAGCTAATCGCAGGGAGGAACTTCGCTATGGAAAAAGGGAAATTATATCAGGGAGCTGCTGTACGGATGCTGAAAGCCCTCTTAAGCGCCTACATCATCACCGGATTTCTGCTGCTCTTCCTGGCATTTCTGCTGTATAAATTTCAGCTGTCAGAGGGAAAGGTCAACATCGGCATCATTGTGATCTACGCTCTAGCAAGCTTTCTGGGGGGCTTCCTGGAAGGCAAAATGATGAAAACCCGGAAATTCCTGTGGGGAGCGGCCGCAGGCTTTTTCTACTTTGCCATACTGGCCTTTATCTCCCTGGCTGTCAGCCGGGGCTTTTCCGGAGGATCTTCCCACTTTGTGACCACGCTGATTCTCTGTATGGCAGGGGGAACTTTGGGCGGTATGCTGTCTTAAGCGGCATACCGTACCCTCAGTGTCCCCTTGTACACTGAGGGTACTTGCATTTCCCCGGAAAATATAGTATATTAAGTTACGATTAACATACAAAGGAGTGAATTTTACTTGGATTCAAGTGACGCCATACAACTGGCTGCCTTAGTTGTGCTTTTGTGTCTGTCCGCATTCTTTTCTTCTGCGGAGACCGCCCTGACAACCGTTAACCGTTTCCGGGTCCTTACCCTGATTGAGGAGGGGGACAAGCGTGCCATCCGGCTGGGAACCGTTTTGGAACAGCCCTCCAAGATGCTCAGCGCTATTTTAATCGGAAACAATATTGTCAATATGAGCATGTCTTCCATCGGCACCCTGATTGCCACAAAGGCCTTCGGAAGCGCCGGAGCCGGACTGGCCACGGGAATTTTGACCTTTCTGGTGCTGATATTCGGAGAAATTACGCCCAAGACCTGTGCTACCATCTCCGCCGAAAAACTGGCCCTGCGCTTTGCAGGTCCTATCTATGTGTGGATGTGGATCTCCACGCCCCTGATTTCTATAGTAAATACCTTCTCCCTGGGTGTGATGAAGGTCATGGGAGTGGACCCCAACAAGAAAACGGACGCCTATACGGAGAATGAAATCCGCACCATTGTGGAGGTCAGCCACCAGGACGGGGAGATCGAAAGCGAAGAGCGCAAGATGATCAACAATGTTTTCGATCTGGACGACCATCTGGCAAAGGATATTATGGTTCCCCGGGTGGATATGAACTTTCTCAACATCAACGCCACCTATGCAGAAACCATTGAAGTATACCGGGAGGGCCTCTTCACCCGCCTTCCTGTCTACGAGGACACCACGGACAATGTGGTGGGCATCCTCAATGTAAAAGACCTGCTGCTGTATGAGAATAAGGAAGATTTCCACGTGCAGCACGTCCTCCGGGAACCCTACTTTACCCATGAGCACAAGAAAACTTCGGAGCTTATGATGGAGATGCGGGAAAATTCCATCACCCTGGCCATTGTGCTGGACGAATACGGCGCAACCGCAGGCCTGGTGACCCTGGAAGACCTGCTGGAAGAGATTGTAGGGGAAATCCGGGACGAGTACGACGAGTACGAGGAGGATCTGGTTAAGAAAATCAGCGATTACGAGTATGTGGTGGAGGGTTCTTCCAAGCTGGACGACTTAAACGACCAGATCGGCCTTGATCTGGAGTCCGAGGACTACGATTCCATCGGCGGCATCGTCATTGAGCTTCTGGACCGGCTGCCCCAGGAGGGGGAGGAAGTCACCACGGAAAACGGCATCCGCCTGGTGGTGGATGAGGTGGAGAAAAACCGCATCGACAAGGTCCATATCTACCTTCCCCAAAAAGATCCGAAAACAGAAACGGAAGAGGAATCATGAAGAATCTAAAAGGAATTTTACTGACCCTCACAGGAGGGATTTTCTGGGGACTGTCCGGTGCATGCGGACAGTTCCTGTTTCAATATAAGGAGGCCAGTGCCAACTGGCTGGTCCCCATCCGCCTTGCCCTGGCCGGATTTCTTTTGCTTCTCATTCTCTTTTTTCAAAGGGGGAAAAAGGTTTTTGACGTGTGGAAAACCAAAAGAACTTCCCTGCAGATCACGGCTTACGGAATCTTCGGCATGATGCTGTGCCAGTATACCTATTTTGTCACTATCCAGCACTCCAATGCGGGAATCGCCACTGTCCTGCAGTACCTGGGTCCGGCCATTGTCCTGGTGATGGTCTGCGCCGGAAAGCGCCGTCTTCCCTCCCTGGTAGAGGTACTGGCCCTGGTACTGGCCATCACAGGAACCTTCTTTTTGGCCACCCATGGGGATCTTCACACCTTTGTCATCTCCGGGACAGCCCTTATCTGGGGGCTTCTGGCCGCCTGTACCTACGCCTTCTATACACTCTACTCTGCCCGGCTCCTGGGGACCTTCGACTCCCCTCTCATCATCGGCTGGGGCATGTTCATCGGCGGCCTGACGCTTATGCCCCTCCTAAAGCCCTGGACCCGGCAGGTTCTTCTGGACACAGAGGCACTTCTGGCCCTGGCAGGCATCATCTTTCTGGGAAGCATCTTGTCCTTTACCTTCTATGTGACAGGCGTTCAGCTTATCGGCCCCTCCCGGGCCGGCATGATCGCTTCCATTGAGCCGGTAGCTGCTACAGTCCTCTCGGTAGTCTGGCTGGGTGCTTCCTTTACCTCTATGGATCTCCTGGGCTTTATATGTATTATATCAACCATCTTCCTGTTATCCCTTCCAAGCAGGAAAAAGGAATAGCCTTTTTTACCGGAACTTACAGCTTCAGGATCCGGCTGGCATTTTCATAAAGCAAAAGTTCCCGGACTTCCGGCTCAAAGGGAAGGCTTAAAAACTGCTCCAGGCTCTGGGCCAGGGGACGGACCGGATAGCTGGTGGCAAACATCATCCGGTAGCGGAGATAGGAATTGGCCGCCCGGACAAACTGATCCGCAAAGGGCATCTTTGGCAGATTGCAGAAGAAATCGGGATAACAGTATACGTTCATGCACTGGAGGGCCACTCCCAGAAACTCTTCCACATAGGGCCAGCAGCCGTGGGACACGGTGAAGGTCACTCTGGGAAAGCGCAGGGCTGTGTGCTGCAGGGCGATGGGGTTGCAGTAAGACAGATCCTCCCCCGCCAGCACGCTTAAGGTAAAAGCGCAGATAAGCCCCAGGTCCTCACACTTCTCGTAAACGGGGTCTAAGCTCCGGTCATCCACGTATTTGGCCGGCATAGACCACCCGGGCTCCAGTGCGATGCCCCGGATTCCATAAGTTTCGGCACAGCGGTCAATCTCCGCCAGAGCCCCGGGCACATCTGCCGCATCTACCGCCGGAAAAGCCAGAAACCTGCCTGGATACAGGCGCTCCAGCTCACACACATCGTCGTTTTCCACGGAGGCCATGCCCTCCCGGACCCTTCTCCCCTGCACCACCTGCAGATCGATCCCGGAACCGGAAAGCTCCTCCATATACAGGGAGAAATCTCCCTCCTTGGCTGATCGGATCCCCACACTGTTCCAATAGATCCCCGGAATTTCCTCCGGCCCTTTGAAATCTTCTTCCATAGGCCTGGGGAAAAAATTCCCCTGGGACACAAAGCTCTTATAAGGCGGTCTTGTCCTGAAATCAATTACCATCCTGCCATCTCTCCTTCTTCAAATCTCATTGACTTATCATCCCAAATTACTTATCATTTATATAGATTTCATCCTATTTTCTTATGAAAGGAGCTTCCCATGACCATACGCCATCTCCGCATCTTTGCAGCCGTGGCCGAATACGGCACTATGCACGCAGCCGCCCGGGAACTGTATATCGCGCAGCCTGCCATCAGCCAGGCTATCTCTGATTTGGAAAAACATTACCATGTGAAGCTTTTTGAGCGGCTTTCCAAAAAACTCTATATAACCCCGGAGGGCAAGCAGTTTCTTTTCTATGCCAATCACATCCTGTCCCTCTTCAATGAGCTGGAACAGCAGATGAATAATACCTCCGCCCAGGCGGAGCTGAAAATCGGCGCCACCATTACCATCGGAACCTGTATCATCCATCATATCTTAAACGAATTTTATTCCTTCTATCCCAATGCCAATGTGCAGGTCTACGTAAATTCCCCGGACAACCTGGGACCGGCCCTTTTGCGGAACGAATTGGATATGGCTCTGGTGGAAAGCCTGCCCACCCATCCGGAGCTTATCTACGAGCCCTTCCTGGACGACGAAATGATCCTGGTATGCAGCCCCCTGCACCCCTTCGCCCGGACCGGACAGGCCACCTTAGAAGAGATCAGCCTGGAAAAATACATTGCCCGGGAACCAAGCGTGGCCAACGAACTGTTTGTGGAATATATGGCTCTCCACAACCTCTCCCTCCACTACACCTGGTTCTGCAACAATTCCGAGACCACCAAACAGGCCGTGGCCAACAACTACGGCGTCACCGTCATCTCCCGGCGCATAGTGGCCCAGGAACTGAAAAACGGTACCCTGGCAGAGGTAAAAATAGAGGGCTGCCACCTGATGCGGAAGTTCCAGATGCTCTACCACAAAAATAAATTTTTCTCCAATCCCCTGCTGGATCTGATGGATCTATGCCGGAACCTGGACGTGACCCTGCCGGAATAGTCTCCTTTCGGATTTTAAAAATAGGAAACGCAGTTCAAAATTCCCGCAGACAGAATCAGCAGGTATATCACGTAGAGAAAGGCCCGTCTGCTTAATCCTTTGCTGATTTTATTTCCCAGGAAGATTCCCAGGAGTACTGCCGGACACCCAAGAAGCGCCAGCTTCCATGCTTCCTGGCAGAGGGCCCCGGAAATCCGGTACTGGACCGTAGTGAGAATACTCACAATGGTCCACAGAAGAGCCAGGGTAGCCCGGAAGCTCTCCTTTTCCCGGATCTCCTGCTGGGTATAGAGAAGCACCATACTTCCCCCGGAGGAGATAGCCCCCTGAAGCACCCCTCCTGCAAACAGAATCACCCGGAGGGCAGGGAAAGAAAACCGGTAATGTTCCACAGCAGGAACTTTAAGTTTCATCAAACCGTAAATCCCAAGAAGGATCATAAAGACTCCCAGGAAAAGCTTCAGTTCCGGAACCGGTATATACGTAAGGCCTGCCACCCCGAAGGGAAGGCCCAGGCACAGATAGACGCCGATGGTCCGAAGCTCTCTCCAGTCAATGTCCCTCCGGTTTTCCCAGGCAATCCACACATTCAGGATGCAGGTAATGGTGGAAGCCATAATCACCGTCTTGGGGTCGAAAAGCTGGGTCAGGAAGGGGATGCTGATAAGTCCGGCCCCAAAGCCTCCGATAGATCCCAGGACATTGGCCCCAAAAAGGATCAGAAGATACAAAAGCAGAAGAACCTCTTCTCTCATGCCAGTCTCCCGGCAGATTCCAGAATCAGATTCAGGAACCGCTCCAAATCCAGTTCAAAGACCACTTCCGCATTCTCCGGCTTCCCGGAGCGGTGTTCATAGTCACAGACCGTGGCCCCGGAAAGAGGCCCCGGTTCCGTCATAATCTCCACGTACATGGAGTCGCTTTTCTTGATAAGGCTCCTGTCAATCACTCCGGCCACGGCACAGGCGTCGTGAACGGGACAGCCTCCCAGGTCCAGCCACACCCGGTTGTGAAGATCCGTAAATTTCCGCAGAAGCTCCGCCATCATATGGCCGGTCTTATTCCCCAGGTTTTCCAGTTTTTCCAGAAAATCCTCCTGGAACAGGGCTTTATAGGTTACGTCATATCCGTACATCACCAGAGGAATCCCGCTCTCAAAGACAATCTTGCTGGCCTCCGCGTCAAAGTATGTATTAAATTCCATAAAGGGTTTGGTGAGGATAAAGTGGCAGGTTCCTCCCATAATGGAGATCTCCCGGATTTTCTCCCTGCACAGATCCGGGTAGGCCCGGATCAGAAGCCCCATATTGCTTAAAGGCCCTGTGCAGACAAAAGTTACCTTCTCCTCACTCTCCTTAAGAATATCCGCCGCCGCTTCCAAAGCCGTCCGGTCCGACACCCTTAAGGGATTGTCCCCGGGAAAATCAAAACCGTCCAGGCCGCTTAAGCCGTGGGCTCCTTCTGTGTCTGTCCTCCGGTAGCCCCGCACCAGGGGCTGCCTGGCCCCGGCGGCCACCTCCACATCCGCTCCGCAGTAATTCAGGATATTTAAGGTATTGTTTGTCACCTTCTCAATGACCTTGTTTCCGGCCACATTGGTAATCAGCTTCACATCCAGCCCCTCATTCCCCAAGGCCAGAATCAATGCCACCATATCGTCATGTCCCGGATCACAGTCTATAATTACGGGTATCTTTTTCATAAAATCCTCCTGTGTCTCCCTAGGCCGTCTCCGGCCCGGCGTTTCTCTCGGCCTCTGCAATGGCCCGCTTGATTTTGCTGTCACGCTTGCTCTTTTCCCGCATGGAGTAGACGATAATTCCCACAATGGACACCACATAGGGGATTGCCATCACCACGTCCGTAGAGAAGGAATTGATCTGCAGCACATTGGCTACGGCATTTGCACAGCCGAACAGCAGGGAGGAGAACATGGCGCCCACGGGATTGCCCCGGCCCATAGCGTCCGCCGCCACGCCGATAAAGCCCCGGCTGGAAGTCATATTCACAATAAACACCTGCATATTTCCCATGGACAGGTACATGCCGCCTAAGGAGGCAAAAAATCCGCTTAGCCCCAGGGCAATCAGCTTAATTTTCGTTGGATTCTCTCCTACGGATCTGGCTGCGCTGTCGTTCTCTCCTACCGCCCGGATGCGCAGTCCCAGAGGGGTGCGGTACATGAGGAACCAGGCCACAATCACCAGCAGGAATGCCACATAGGTAAAAATATTGTGCCCGGAAAGAATCTCTCCCAGAATGGGAATATCCTTAATGAGGGGAATCTCCATTCCGGGAACTCCCAGGCTCTTAATCATGGAGGAGGAACCCTTATCCCCGGTAAAAGCGTAGAGAATCATTACCGTGGCGCCGTTGGTAAAGGTGTTGATAGCCACTCCCGTGAGGATCATATTGGTATTCATGAGGATATGGAAGTATCCCATAAAGATTCCCATAACCACCCCTACGGCCATGCCGCACACCAGGGCCAGAAAAAGATTCTGGGTAAATGCGCTGACCAGAACGCCGGTCAGGGCGGACATAAGCATGGTGCTGTCAATGGTAATGTTCGTCACCCCCGCTTTTCTGGCAATCAGGGAGGACAGGCTGGCAAAAATCAACGGCGTAGACACACGGATTACCGTATAAAAAAATCCGGTTGTAAGAAAATTTCCTAAAAAGCCCATGGTTTACGCCTCCTTTTCCACTTTCTCGTTGTATTTTACCCGGAGCTTCTGCTGGGTTCCCGCCAGGAAAGCGTTGGCTCCGATAAACAGTATCATAATAGCCTGGATAATCAGCACGATCTCGCTTGCCACATCGGAGGAGCGATTCATAATATCCGCTCCCGTGCGGACATATCCCAGGAACATAGCCGCAAAGAGCACATACTGGGGCTTGTATTTGGCCAGGGTGGCCACCATAATGCCGTCCCAGCCCAGGTTGGTCAGGGAGAACCAGGCAAACCTGGGATTTCGCCCGAACATCTCCATGCCGCCTCCGAAGCCGCTTAAGGCTCCGCCTAAGAACTGGGCCAGCAGACACATGCCGAACACGTTGATCCCGATGCACTTGGCAAAATGGGGATTGATACCGATAAGCCGGATGCTGTATCCCCACTTGGTCTTGTAGAGGAAGAACCACACCAGCACAATCATCAAAAGGGCGATAATCAGGTTGGTATTCACCTTGGTCCCCGGTATGAGGGTGGCAAGAAAGCTGTCCTCCGGCAGGGGATAGGAACCTGAGGAGGTGGAAGTAATATCCATCAGATAATTGCTGAAGATATAATTTCCGATATAAAACATCACATAGTTAAAAAGCAGGGAGACCACAAAGGCGTCCGTCCCGTACTTTAGATTCACATACATGGGCAGAAGGGCCATAAGGCCACAGACCACAATTACCGCCAGCATGGCAAAGATTGTCAGGCTCTTTCCGTGGAGAAGAATAAACTTTAAGGAGACGGCAGCAGCCATAAGACCGCCGAAGTAGTAGCAGCCCTCCCCGGAAAGGGTCCGTTTCCCGGTAGCCCAGAGAATGCAGACTCCAAGCCCCACATAGATCAGGGGAACAATGTTCTCAATCAGGTTGCCGATTCTGCGCTGGGAGGTGAAGGGCCCTATGAGAAAGGAATGAAGGGCCGTCAGGGGCTCATCGCTCACAATGAGGATAATTACCAGTGCAAATATCATAGCGATAAAAATGGCAAGGAGCGTCTTCATAAAAGAAAATACCTGGTTTAACTGTTTATTGCTCATAGCAGACCTCCCGAATGGTTTCCCGGGGCTGTCTCTTGATTCCCAGCATGTACTCTCCCAGCTGTTCCTCTGTGACCCCGTTTAAATCTTTAAAGTACGCCACGATCTCCCCCTCGTACAGGACAATGAGGGAATCGCTCAGTTCCATAATCTCCGCCAGATCCGCAGAGTTTACAAGAATCGCCGTATCCGCATCCCGCAGTTCAAAGATCTTCTCATGAATGAATTTGGTGGAACCGATATCGATTCCCCGGGAGGGCTGATCGATAACAATCAAATCCCTGGGCATAGACAGCTCCCGGGCCACCACCACTTTCTGAATGTTCCCCCCGGACAGCATGGACACGCTCTGCTTCTCGCTGTCACATTTCACGGCAAATTCTTCAATCAGCTCCTGGGCTTTCTTTACCAGCTCTTTCTCTTTGATCACTCCCTTTTGGGAGAAAGCGGCTTCGGAGAGACGGTTGGAGAGAAGGTTTTCTTTGATGGTGGCATCTGCCGCCACCCCTGCCGCCAGACGATCCTGGGGAATGTAGGCAGTCGATGCCTCGTCCCGGATCTTCCGGATGGTAAGCTTGGAAACATCTTTCTCCCGGATATGGATGCTTCCCCTCTGGATTTTCCGCAGTCCCACAATCAGTTCCAGAAGTTCTCTCTGTCCGTTGCCCTCCACCCCGGCAATGCCCAAGATCTCTCCGCTGCGCACCGTGAAGCTTACATCGTTTAGCTTTAACTTTCCTTCCCCGTATCCATAGTGAAGATGCTCCACTTTCAGCACACTTTCCTTGGGGCTGGCAGGCTTCTTGTCCAGGTTCATCTTGATCTCCCGGCCGATCATCAGTCTGGAAATATCGGCTTCGGAGATATCCTTCACATCATAGACTCCCATGGACAGGCCGTTTTTCATAATGGTAATCCGGTCGCAGATCTGCTTGATCTCCCGGATCTTGTGGGAGATGAAGATCACCGTGTGCCCGCTCTCCTTTAAGAGAAGAAGCTGCCGGAACAGCTCTTCCGTCTCCTGGGGCGTCAATACCGCCGTAGGCTCGTCCAGTATGAGGATTTTAGCTCCCCGGTACAAAGCTTTCAGAATCTCTACCCGCTGCTTCATGCCTACGGGAAGATCGCTGATTTTCCGGTCCGGCTCTATGGGGAGATGGTATTTCTCCGAAATCTTCCGGGTCTCCTCCACAGCCTTGGCCCGGTCAATAAAAATCCCTTTTAAAGGCTCCTCTTTCAGCATCATATTCTCCGCCACAGTCAGGGAGGGAACCAGCATAAACTCCTGATGTACCATGCCGATTTTCAGGGCTATGGCCTCCGCCGGGCTGTTAATGTGGACGGGTTTTCCTTCAAAATAGATTTGGCCTCTGTCAATTTTCTCCAATCCAAAGAGCATTTTCATCAGAGTGGATTTCCCGGCCCCGTTCTCTCCCATAACCGCATGAATCTCCCCGTAGTTTACGCTGAAATCCACGTCTTTGTTGGCCACCACTCCGTTGGGGTAAATCTTCGTTATCCCCTTCATCTCTATTGCAGTCTGTCCTGCCGCCATCTGTGTCTCACCTCTTTTGTTCCGTTTTTATCTCCAAAAGAATCAAAAAGGGGAAGGCAGGCTTCCTCTGGACCATGCCTTCCCCTATGTCTGTCTCTTTTACTGTGCAGAATTAATAATCTCGTCGATCTCTTCCGGAGACATCCCCAGGGCTGTGGGAACCTTTACCGTTCCGTCCGTGATCTTCTGCTCATACTCGGCCACCATGTCTTTCACCTCATCCGGCAGCTCCTCATAGTACTCATTCTTTACTACCCCTGCACCGTCAATGGCCACGCCTACGGTTTCCTGGCTTCCGAAGGGCAGCTCACCCGCCACGTACCGCTCATAGGCGGAAGTTACGGCGTTATCTACTTTCTTCATTACAGACGCCAGAATAATCTTCTGGATAGTCTCATCGCTCTGTGCATATTTGGAAGCTACGTCCTGGTCGTTTCCGATAGCCCTTACGTCCTTGTCCCTGGCCGCCTCGTACACCCCTGCCGCCGCATTTCCGCAGGCGGGATACAGCACATCCGCACCGTCCGTAATCTGGGCCAGAGCCAGCTCTTTAGCCAAAGTGGCATCGTTAAAGTCATTGGTGAAAGCCACCGCTACCTTAATATCCGGATTTACTTCCTGTGCTCCCGCAATGAAGCCTACCATAAAGTCATAGATAACGGGAATCTTGGTTGCGCCTACAAAGCCGATGTAATTGCTCTCGGTCATATTTGCCGCAATGACGCCTGCCATATAGGCCGCCTCGTTCTGGTAGAAATCCATGGAATATACATTTGCCATATCCGCCGTATCGAAGTCCAGGGACACGTCATAGCAGATAAAAGGCATCTCGGGATACATGGGCGCTACGGTCTGGATGGTATCCTTCATCAGGGACCCCCCGGTAATAATCAAATCATATCCCGCCTCGCAGAGATCGCACATGGCCGCCTCCCACTTTGCAGAATCCGTTACCGCCGTTCCAAGTTCTACAATATCAAGCTCCGCCCCGATACTCTCGGCAATGCTCTCCGAAGCACGGCATGCCAGGTCGTGGGTTCCGCCGTCTCCCCGGACATTGGGAAGAACCGTCACAATCTTGCCGATCTCTATCTTCTCTCCCGCTTCCTCTGCCGGCTGCTCGTTCTCTGTTCCTGCGCCTGCATTGGCCTCTGTCCCTGCTTCCGGCGCTGCCGGTGCCTCTTTCTTCCCGCAGGCTGTCAGTGATACCGCCATAGACAATGCCATCAATAACAATAATGCTTTTTTCTTCATTTCTACCTCCCGTTTTGTACTTCCCGCATGTGGTCCATGCTGCTGTTGTTTGATAAGGCCATCATATCATTCCAGTTTGATATTGTAAAATACATATTTTTAATCGGATTGATAATAATATCTTATCGATATTTTTCATTTTGTGCATATTGACCACAATTATCTGGAAGCATTTAGAGAAGTTTCCCCAAAATGGAGCTTCCTACCGTCCCTTCCGGCATTTCCAGGCCAAAATTGTCCACAATGGTCGCTCCCACTGCTCCGAAAGAGCTTCCCTCTTCCAGAAGGCCGTACCCCTCCATGGAAGGAGAATAGGCCAGAAGGGGGACCTTCTCCCGGGTGTGATCCGTCCCTGTATGGGTGGGATCGTTTCCGTGATCCGCCGTAACCAGAAGCAGATCTTCTTTCTTTAGCAGAGGAAGCAGCTCTCCCAGTTTTTCGTCAAAGGCCTCCAGCTCCCGCCCGTAGCCCTCCGGGTTTCTCCGGTGTCCCCACAGGGCGTCGAAGTCCACAAGATTTACATAACACAATCCATCAAAGTCCCGGCGGGCAATCTCTAGGGTCTGTTCCATTCCGTGGACGGAGCTCTGGGACTTGTTGGATTCCGTCAGGCCCTCCCCGTCAAAAATGTCATAGATCTTTCCCACGGAGATCACGGAAAGCCCTGCATCTTTCAGCACGTTCAGGGCTGTCCGCCCAAAGGGCTTCAAGGCATAGTCGTGGCGGTTGGCCGTCCTCTTAAACTCCCCTTTTTTCCTGCCCACGTATGGCCTGGCAATGACCCGGCCTACCTTCCACTCGTCCCGCAGGGTCAGCTCCCTGGCAATTTGGCAGCAGCGGTACAGCTCTTCCAGGCCGAAGGTCTCCTCGTTTCCGCAGATCTGCAGCACGGAGTCCGCCGAAGTATACACGATCATATGGCCGGTGGCAATCTCCTCCTCCGCCAGCTCCTCCAGTATCTCCGTTCCGCTGGCGCTCTTGTTTCCGATAATCTTGCGGCCGGTACGCCTGGACAGCTCTTCCAAGAGCTCCGGGGGAAATCCGTGCTCCGTGAAGGTCCGGAAGGGCTTGGTAACGTGAAGCCCCATCATTTCCCAGTGCCCCGTCATGGTATCCTTCCCGGCGCTGGCCTCCCGAAGCTTCATATAGTAACCCAGGGGCCTCTCCGCCGGAGGGATTCCCTTAAGCGGATGCAGGTTCGCCATTCCCAGTTTCTGCAGATTGGGAATCTTTAACCCGGGAACCCGCTCTGCAATGTGCCCCAGGGTGTCCGTCCCTGCATCCCCGTAAGCGGCCGCATCCTCCAGGGCGCCTACGCCCAGGGAATCTATAACAATGGTAAAAACGCGTCTGTATTTATTTTGGCTCAATTCCTATCCTCCTTTTGATTCCAGTTATGATTCCAGCTCTGATTCCAGTTCCGCATCCGCCCGGTCTGCCCGGATGAGTTCCCGGATGGCCTCCACGGCCATCTCGATGGCCCGCTCTGTGTCGTGGACGATGGGATTTTCCATGCCTAGGGCCTGCCGTTCCTGGTTTCCCATGACCAGGAAGACGGAGCCGCAGCGGACCCGGAGATGGGCGGCTGCAATAAACAGGGCCGCCGACTCCATCTCGGAGGCTTTGCAGCCCATGCGCTTCCAGGCCTCCCACTTGTTTAAGAGCTCATAGCTTACGGGCATGCGCTCCGGCTCATGCTGGCCGTAGAAGGCGTCCTTGCACTGGACCACCCCCACATGGCAGGGAAAGCCCAGGGTCCTCCCTGCCTGCACCAGGGCGCTGGCTACCTGAAAATCCGCCACTGCCGGGTACTCGATGGGGGCATACTCCCGGCTGGTTCCCTCCATGCGGACTGCGCCGGTGGCTACCACCATGTCCCCTCCCTTTACATCCAGATCAATGCCACCGCAGGTCCCCACCCGGACAAAGGTATCGGCGCCGGAGAGCACCAGCTCCTCCAGGGCAATGGTGGCGGAGGGGCCGCCGATGCCGGTGGAGGTGACGCTCACTTTCTCTCCCTCCAGGAAGCCGGTGTAAGTGACATACTCCCGGTTGTCGGCCACAAACTGCGGATTGTCAAAGTGGGCGGCGATCTTCTCGCACCGCTTGGGATCTCCGGGAAGAATCACGTAGCGGCCCACGTCGCCTTTGCGGATCTGCAGATGGTATTGCAGGTTCTCTTCTCCTGAATAATTTTGCATAGGAACATCCTCCTTTTTGTACATGTATATTTTCTTTATTGTACATTTTTAGACATGTATATTTCAATCCGCATTTTGCACAAAGATGAAGGGGCGTTCTTGTGGAATATGTATAAGAGGAAGGCAGGACGGAAGCCGGCCAGCCATAGAACCCTTCCCTTGACATTTCCCCTCTCCCGCCGTAATATGAAACTACGAACCAAAAGGAGGCCCCCATGCCCGCCGATTCCCAAACATCCCGAACACAAAAACTGAAACACCTGAAAGTATACGATCAGCTCTATGAGCTCATCCAAGACGGAACCTTCCCCGCCGGCTCCCAGCTGCCCTCGGAGGCCAATCTGGCGGAGCAGGCCCAGGTAAGCCGGATGACTCTCCGGAAAGCCCTGTCCCTTCTCCGGGATGACGGCTTCCTGCAGAATGTTCCCGGAGTGGGACATTTCGTGCTCTCCCCGGACGGAAAAGAGAGGACTGCCAAAGACGGCGCCGCCCTGCACCCGGTCTATGCCTATTGCACAAAGGAACCGGACCTGGCAGAGCTTTCTTTCCGCATTGAACCGCCCACCAAGGCCATCTCCGACTCTTTCGGCCAGTATCTCCCCGCAGTAGTCATTGCGGACCGCTGGTACAAACGGCACTCGGTTCCGGTAGCATACTCTTTAAGCATCCTTCCCATTGAACAGATCGAGGCCCGGAAGATTGACTTAAACAGTACGGAGGAGCTTCTTCAATATCTGGAGAAAACCTGTTATGAGACTATGGGCTCCTGCAGGCGTACCTGTTCCCACTCTACGGCTGGAAATTTCTCCTCCGACAGCTATACGTTGTCCGGACGGGATTCCTTTCTCCTGGTCCTGGAAAATATCTACGACGGGAATCACCGGATGATTCTCCAGAACAAGCACTACATTCCCTTTGATCTGTTTAAAATTGAAATCCTGTTAGAAAAAGAATCTGCCTCCGGCCGTTAAATTCCGGCCGGAGACAGATTCTTTCGCTTCTTCTCTCTTTTCGTTTCCGGTTATTCACATTTGCAGCGGAAGGTAGCGCACTCCGTCTCCCTGCACTCGCAGGCGTTGCCTCCGGAGATCCCGATATGCTTTGCCTGGCAGTGGCAGTCCTCATTGAAGGTACACTCCACAGCTCTGCAGGACACATCCGTGTCCTTGGTGGGATAGTCCACGGAATTTCCCACCCCGTCACGGTCACGTTCCCGGAAGCTGACACAGCAGGTATCCCTGGAATGCCTTGCCCGGTCGCCCTCCACCTGAATGTTATCCTTGCAGCAGCACTTCTCCTTGTTATACAGACAGCCGGTCACGGTACAGTCTAATCTTGTCATGTTCTTCTACCTCCAAAAATATGTTTAGAGGTAGTATGTGCAATTTTTGCAATGCTATTCAAGAAGTGTACCTTCTCCTATCCCACGGTCAAAATCTTATCCAGCATCTCCACTTCCCCGGAAGCTGCGATCTCTACCTGCTCCGGCGCAGACACCAGGACCGCCGTGGTCAGGTCGTATCCGGCTGCCCGAATAGCCTCCATATCAAATTCCAGCAGCGGATCTCCCGCCTTTACCTTATCGCCGGATTCTTTTAAGGCATGGAAATGCTTCCCCTGAAGCTCCACCGTATTGATGCCTACATGAATCAAAATTTCCGTTCCGCTCTCACTCACCAGGCCGATGGCGTGCCTGGTATCAAAGAACATAGCGATCTCTCCGTCAAAAGGTGCTGCCACCAGGCCTTTTGCAGGAACAATCCCCACACCTTTGCCTAAAGCTCCCGAGGCAAAGGTTGCGTCCGCAATTTCCGTATACGGCATCAGGGTACCGGCCACCGGAGCATAGACGGCATTTGCCTCTGTCTCAATCTCCATCCGGACAGGTTCTTCCGCCTTCTTCCCTTCGGGATCCTTGTATCCAAACATCCAGGTCAAGACAAAAGAAACCGCTGCGGAAATCAGAAACATAATAATATAGTTAACAGGATCATGGAGACACAGCAACAGTCCGAAGATTCCGGTAACGCCGGTTCCCGTGGCCCCAAGGCCCACGATAGAGGCATACAAAGCGCCGCAGGCTCCTCCGGCTGCCCCGCAGATAAACGGCCTCAAAAATCTTAAATTTACACCGAAGATGGCCGGTTCCGTAATTCCCATAAAGCAGGACATAGCGGAAGGAACTGCCATAGATTTGGTCCTCTGGTTTTTGGTTTTTAAGGCAACCGCCAGGGTAGCCGCACCCTGGGCTATGTTGGCTGCGGAAGCCAGGGGAAGCCAGTAAGTCATTCCGTACATTCCCAGCTGTCCCACATCGATCACCGTGTACATATGGTGTACGCCTGCCACTACCGTGAGGGAGTAAAGGCCTCCCATGAGAAAACTGCCAATCCCTAAGGGCAGGGCAATCAGCTGCTGGACTCCGCCGATGATTCCGTTTTCAATGGCTACAAATACCGGGCCGATAATGGAATATGTAAGATATCCTGTGACAAACACACATACCAAGGGCGTTACAAACAGGTCAAACATGGCAGGGACGATCTTGTGCAGCTTTTTCTCAATCATACACATCACAAAGACAGCAATGATTACAGGAATCACGTGTCCCTGATATCCAACCAGATCCACCTCATACAAGCCGAACCATACCTTCTGGGTCCTTAAGACTCCCTCGGTAGCTACCGTCCAGGCATTCTGCAGGTCCGGATGAATCATCAGCATGCCAATCACAGCTCCCAGATAGGGATTTCCCCCAAAGACCTTGGCCGCACTGTAGGCAATCAGAATAGGCAGGAACACATAAGCCGTGTTGGCAAACAGGCTGGCAAAGACAAAGATGGAACCGGAAGTGTCAATATTCAGGAAACCATTGTTTACCATAAAATTCAGGGCTTCCATAATTCCCATCAGGAAACCGCTGGCTACAATGGCCGGAATAATGGGAACAAAAATATCTCCCAGGGTCTTAATGGCACGCTTGTAAATGGGCTGTTTGGCTGCCGCAGCCGCTTTTAAGTCCTCCTTGCTGGCCGCCGCCAGCCCGGAAACCGCCAGAAATTCATCGTACACCTTGTTCACGGTCCCGGTTCCCAGAATAATCTGCAGCTGGCCGGAAGCGCTGAACACGCCTTTTACCCCGTCAATCTCCTCCACTGCCTTGGGGTCGCACTTGTCGTTGTCCGCAAGCACCAGGCGAAGGCGGGTAGCACAGTGGGCAGCAGATACCAGGTTCTCTTTTTTCCCTACTTTTTCGTAGATCTCCTCTGCTACTTTTTTGTAGTCCATAACTTTCTCCTCTCTTTTTTCGGCCATCCGGCCGTTTTTATGATTAACTGCAGTACCTGCATGTGCAGTCTGTCCCGGACAGCTCCACCCGATACTGGGAGGCTTCCGGGTAAAACCGGGTAGAAAAGACTTCCTCTCCCCCGTTTAGAAATACTTCCACCCCGGAGACATCCACCAGAATCCGCATATCCTCCAGACGTTCCAGCTTCCTGCCCCGGAGGGTCCGGCCTGCTCCCAGAGTATCATTCAAAAACTCCATGCGGAAAATCCCTTCCTCCTTTAAAAAGGAAAGCCTTAACCCCTCTGCCAAAAGTACTTCCAGGCTTTCCCCGCCGGTCTCAATCTCCAGCTGGCAGCAGGGAGCAATTTCCCGGCGGAAAGGTCCTGTGAGGATTTCCTCCCTGCTCCACCAGTC
>CAJUMM010000013.1:21328-48428 GCA_910586955.1 uncultured Lachnospiraceae bacterium
TCGATGGGCGACTCGTTGTCTCCGATATGCTTCCAGCTCCCGGACCGGATTTTGGCAAAGCTTTCCCCTCTTCACAGACAATTCCCTGGGAATGGTCATCATATGCTGCCATCCGTCCTCCACCGTGGGGTTCACATAATACTCCTCCACATCCGGCAGACCCATCCATGCAATCTGAATCCGTCTTGCGTCCTCCGCCAAAAAAGTCTGGGGTGCATAGAAATCAAAGCCGCCGTCCAGTTCCCAAAAGCCACTCGTTTCCACGACTGCCGGAAACTCTTCCTCCAGAAAACAGGCCGTACTTTGATATATATTTTGATACTTAAGGCCCCAGGCCGGAACCCCTTGGGGTGAAATACACAGCACCCGCCTGCCGTCCACTTCATACAGATCCGGGCATTCCCACATATATCCGAAATACTCTTTGGATTCTATGGGGCCCTGATATGTCCAGTGCTTTTTGTCCTCAGAAGAAAAAATCAGCGCCGCACCTCTATTTTCTTTTGTCCGGGCACCCAGTATCATGTAATATCTTCCCTCCGCCTTCCACACCTTGGGATCCCGGACATGGCAGGTCAAACCGGAAGGATAATCAGCCCCGGTCATTAAGAGCTCCTTCTTCTCAAAAACCCCGCCCTCCCCGCTGATCGCCAGGACTGTGTTGGACTGCCGCCCCGTCACAATATAGTCGTACTCTCCCTGCATCTTTACATTTCCCGTGTAAAACGTATAGATTTTTCCCTCCTCCACCAGGGCAGAGCCGGAGTAAACCCCGTGACAGTCAAAGGGCTGATCCGGAAAATGAGAAAGCCCCTGAAACTCCCAGTGAAGAAGGTCCCTGCTGGTACAGTGGCCCCAGAATTTCAATCCTCCCTTCACCTGGAAGGGGGAAAACTGATAAAAAGCATGATAAATCCCGTCCATCTGGCACAAACCATTGGGATCGTTAAGCCAGCCAAAAGGAGGTGTAAGATGCAGAAGCGGTCTCCACCGATCCGAGCCGCCTTCTCCCCGGCGCTTCTGCTCCTCTTCAAATAATTTTTCCCATAAAGCCTGCTGGGCGTTCATAACATCTCTCCTTTACCTTAGACTCATGCTTTCGAACTGTCATTCTCTCTATTTTCTTTTGTGAATACGTATTCACAAAAGTCCTGATAAAAGAACAATTCCGAAAAACTGTTCTTTCTTTTCTCTGCCTCATTTCCCGTCATCTGCCTCTACCGGGGCGTTTCCCGGCTGGAGCTTCTCCTTGGAACCAGCTTTGCCAGCATAGGATGATCTTCCGCCTCCATGTCCTCTGGATGCTCCATTTTATAAAAAAGCTTCCTTACCGCAGCCGCAGCCATCTCCTCGTTGGGCTGGGAGACACTGGAAAGGGCCGGCCAGAGATACCCGCATATATACGTATTGTCAAAACCCACCAGCCCGGCCCTCTCCGGTATATCCACTCCCTGCCGCCGGAGAATCCCAAGCATCTGGGCGGCCCGCCTGTCATTGTAGGCAAAAATTCCCGTCCGTCCTCCCCAGCGCTCCAGGTGTGCAGACAATGCCGTCTCAATTACTTTAAAATCCTTGCTGACAATCACCGTCATCCGTTCCCGGCTCCCGGGATTCTTCTCTGCCAGAGCCCTGGCAAAGCCCTGGTACTTTACATCTGCCGGATCACCGAAAAAAATGAAATTATCGTAACCTTCCTCCAGAAGATGGATGCCTACCTGGGCCCCTGCCTCCACATGATCCACATAGAAGCAGTCCATACCGGCAGCCTGCCGGGTAATGATAACCGTGGGAATATCCAGATGCCGGACCGTCTCTTTCCACTGGCGGGATCTCTCGTCTACGGGAACCGCAACCAAGCCGTCCACCCGGTAGCGCCGGACCACATCCAGGCACTCCCGTTCATGGCCCGGATCGTAGTTGGAATTAAATAAAATCAGGCTGTAGCCTTCTTTTCCCGCTTCCTGCTCAATATGTTTAACCAGATCTGCAAAAAAAGCATTGGATATATCCGTCAGGATCACCCCGATCAGGCGGGTTTTGCTGCCTGCTAAGCTCCGGGCCATAATATTCGGCTGAAAATCATGCTCCCTTGCACAGGCCAGGACCCGCTCCCGGATATCCGGATTTACCGCCTGGTTCCCGCTCAGCACACGGGAAACCGTGGGCTGGGAAACACCTGTGAGCTTTGCAATTTCCGTCATGGTAATCATAGCCCTGCTCTCCCTCCGGGAAACTTTGTGAATACGTATTCACATCTTGCTAAAATAATAACACCAGAATATCCGGCTGTCAATCAGCAGATCTTCCAAATTTTTACCTTCCATTTTATGCAGATCGACGAAAGTGAAACAGCCGGAAACCTGTACATTTCCGGGGCTTCACAGAAACGCCTTCCCCCATGTCTTTACAAACCTGCGTATATACCCGTTTACTGCTTCCGGCTGATCCACATTGGAGTTATGCCCCGCTCCCGGAATCCAGATTAAATCAAGCTTCTCTGTCTTCGCCCAATTTTTGTTATACCGTTTCGTAGAACCTGCCTTGTCTTTCTCCCCGCAGAGAAGCAGTACAGGACAGTCCAGGCGGTAGGGCAGATCTGCCTCCATGGCCTCCCCCAGAATACCAAATCCCTGTTCCGCCAAAGCGCAGTACTCCTCCTTAGAATAAGACTGCGTAAAAGCATACATCATTCTGCGGCCGTATTCCGTCTCGGAACAGCCCCTGGCCCCGTCATACCGGAGGCGTCTCCAGGGATAACTGCGGTATATAGGCCCGGTCCTCTTTAAAAGCCAGATTTCCGCCTCCGTGACATAGCGCCTCTTAAGAGGCGCCGAGTCGATGGAGATAAATCCCGCCGCCTCCCCCGGATACCGTTCCAGAAAGCACTGGGACACATAGCCGCCCATGGACTGGCCGATAAGAACCGGCTTCCTAATCCCTTCTCTCTCCAGAATGTCATGGAGCCAGCAGGCCTTGTCCATCAAAGAAAAGGTAAGGCGAAAAGGCCTGGAATGTCCGTGGCCCGGCGCATCCCAAACAAAAATATTGTATTCCTCTTCAAACTCTTCCACCTGTTTTAGGAAAAGCCGGTGATCCGCAGTCAGTCCCGGCAGAAACACCAGCGCTGCCCGATCCGACTGCAGCTCATTGCACCAGTAGACAATGGTTCCCAGTTCTGTGGAATAGCTCTTTCTTTTCATATGGCTAAACTCCTTCCATCTCCTCCGCCACCTGGGCCTCACAGGAACGCATGGCCTCAATAGTCATAGAAAAGAGCTTGTCCAGCTCCCAGCCAAGAGCCTGGGCTCCGTCCCGGATCACATCCCTGGAACATCCGGCCGCAAAGCGTTTATCCTTGAACTTCTTCTTCAGGCTGGAAACCTCCATATCCATCACACTCTTGGACGGACGCATCCGGGCTGCCGCCCCGATAAGCCCCGTCAGCTCATCCGCCGCAAAAAGGACTTTTTCCATCTCATGCTCCGGCTTTACCTCCGTCACCAGACCGTAGCCATGGCTGCAGACTGCGTGAATCAGTTCTTCCTCTCCACCGCCTTCCCGCAAAAGTTCCGGGGCCTTTCGGCAGTGTTCCTCCGGATACTCCTCAAAGTCAATATCGTGGAGAAGTCCGGCAATTCCCCAGAAATCTTCTTCTTCCCCATAACCAAGCTCCTTGGCATACCAGCGCATAACGCCCTCCACGGTGAGGCCGTGAAGAATGTGGAAGGGTTCCTTGTTGTGCTTTTTCAGAAGCGCCAGGGCTTCTTCTCTTGTCAGTTTTGTTGCTTTCATAAATACAGATCTCCTATTTCAGTTTTATTTTAGTCCCTTTTGAAAAAATGAATTAACGTATACCGGACGCATTACAGAATCCCCATCCCATCCGGAACACGCTTTCGCTCCATTCAAACGCAACAGTACTAGGCTCACGCTGCGCCTGCGGCTTGCGTTCCCCAAGGACTGGCGTTTTCATAGGGTTCCGGCTAAGATAGGGATTCTGTAATGCTGTCTGCGAAAATCATTTATTTCCCTAAATAACTGCTTTTAAACCTCATGTTTTATCAATGCCAGCTGACAGGAAAGTGCCGGGCCCTCCAAATGGGGGGGGTAGATGCGTCTATGTCCAGAAAAAAGTAAGACAACTGGAAGATGAATGTTCAGCTGGAGGCTGCCAGCGGTTCAGGAACCTTATCTTAGCCGGAACCCTATGAAAACGCCGGCGCTTAATGAGTCCAAGCGGCATGCGCCGGGCGAATTTAGCACCGCTGCGTTTGAATGGAGCGGGAGCGCGTTCCGGATGGGATAAGGTTCCTGAACCGCGTCCGCCCTCACCCCCAACTTCCAGTTTATCAGCCAGCCAGTCATCCATGATTGTCTGCCCGCTTATTACACCCGGAAGCACCCGCCCCCGATAAACTCCCGGACCAGGGAATTTTCCGGAATAAAGGAGCTGTCCACGCCTACAAAGTAATCCAGGAACTTCAGAAGCCGCTTTGCTTCCATATACTCCGGGGCATCCCGGTCGATGCCGAAAAGGATGGGCTCCGCATATTGCTTCAGAACGGAAAGCTCATAAATCAGCGCAGAGTTGAACATGGCATCCGCCTCCTCCTGGTAGGGGAAAATATTCTCCTCCTCTCCCCTTCGGACCGAGGGCCACATGCCGATGGTCCGGGCCGCACTGGAACCCCTGGTCCGGGCATCCCGGACCATACGGCGGATCAAACGGCCGTCCGTGGTGGGAATCCGGTTGTGTTCATCCACGTTAAGCTGGGTCAGGGCGCTGATATAAATCTTGAATTTGCTCTCATGGGGCAGGCTGTGGGACAGCCGGTCATTGAGGCAGTGAATCCCCTCCAGCACCAGAATGTCATCCGGCCCCAGGGTCATGTAATCGCCGTTGTACTCCTTCTTTCCCGTCTTAAAGTTGAAATGGGGAAGCTCCACGGTCTTTCCCTCCAGCAGCTCGCACATCTGCCGGTTAAACAGCTCGATATCAATAGCCTCCAGGCATTCAAAGTTATAATTCCCGTCCGAATCCTTGGGCGTCTGCTCCCGCTCCACAAAATAGTTGTCAACGGCAATGGGGTGGGGCTTTAAACCTGCCGCCGAGAGCTGGATGGACAGCCGGTGGGAGAAGGTGGTCTTTCCGGAAGAGGAAGGACCCGCAATCATAATAAACTTCCTGCTGCTGTCCTCTGCAATGCTCCGGGCAATCTCCGCAATCTTCCGCTCCTGAAGGGCCTCCTGGGTCATTACAAGCTGCTGCATCCCTCCTCTGGAAATGCAGTCGTTCAAATCACCTACTGTGGAAATTCCCAGCATATCTCCCCATTCCACCGCCTGGCGCATCACCTGAAAAATCTTTCCCTGGGGCTTAAAAGGCGGAATGCTCCTGGGATCCTTCCGATCCGGAAACTGGATCACAAAGCCTCCCTCATAGAGATGAAGATCGAAATATTTCAGATAACCTGCGTCCGGAACCATATATCCGTAAAAATAATCCTCAAAATCTCCCATCTTGTAAATGTTAACCCTGGACGCCCGCCGGTACCGGAACAGTTTCTCTTTGTCGTACATCCGGTGTTCATGGAAAATCTTCAAAGCCTGATCCGTATTCACATTACGCTTTTCAATGGGCAGCTTCTTCTCCACATACTCCAGCATTTTCTCCCGGACTGCCTTAAGGAAAGCCTCATCCAGGCTTAAGTCTCCTTCCAGAGTGCAGTAATACCCGCTGCTCAAAGAGTGCTGCACCTGGGCCCGGTGCACAGCCTCATTTCCCGCCACCTTGTACACGGCTTTCATCAGCATCAGCGTCAGGCTTCTCCGGTAGGCCTGATATCCGGCCGGATCCGCCGTGGTATAGAAAACCAGCTCGCAGTCCCCGGAGAGTTTTTTGTTAAGCTCCCGCAGACGCTTATCCGCAGACACCAGCACAATATCCCAGTCATAGTCCTTCTGATGCTCCCGGGCAATTTCCTGATAAGCCGTTCCCACCGGGTATTCATATTGTTTTCCGTTGATTGTCACCTTTGCATTCATTTACCTTATCCTCCTCAAATCACTGTAAAGGGCTGTGAAATCTCCGCCGCTGCCACCAGAAGCTCCGGGAAACATTTCTCCAGAAGTTTCCGGATATCTTCTATATAGATATGTTCAATCCCGTAATGCCCCGCGTCAATAATGGCCATGCCGCAGCCGTCCATATCAATCCCTGTATGGTGATCGATATCCCCGGTGATCAGCACATCTGCACCGGCCTCCAGGGCCGGAGGAGCCATACTCTTTCCTGCCCCTGGGGAAATGGCAGCCGTCTTTACCATCTTATTCAAATCTCCGAAAATCTTTACATTGGGAAGCCCGAAGGCTTTCTTCACCATTTCGGCGCAGTCTTTCAGGGTCATGGAAGCGGGAAGAGTTCCCACCCGGCCAATTCCCTCTCCGCCATAGACCTCCTCCAGAACAAGGGCGCTCTTAAGTCCTATCCGCCCGGCAGCAAGCTCCGCCATCCCCATTACGTCATAGTTGGTGTGCATGGCATAATAGGTAATATCATTGCGGATAAGCCGGAGGAGCCGGGAACCTGTGTAATCCTCAGCCGTCACCCTCTTGATACTGCCGAAAATCATGGGGTGGTGGGTCAAAAGCAAGTCCGCTTTCCACCGGATGGCCGCATCCACCACCTCATCCGTGGCATCCAAGGCAATGTACACCCGCCGGACCTCCCGCTCCCGATCTCCCGCCAGCAAGCCCACATTATCCCAATCGCAGGCATATACAAGAGGATAGCGCTCCTCCAGCAAGTCAAAAATATCCTGGCATTTCATCTCCCTAAGCCTCCTCCGTTCTCTTTAAAGCCTCTCCAGCAGTTTCTCCAGCATCCGGATTTCCTGCTCTACCTCTGCCCGGCGCTTCCGGATCCGCAGCTTCCCCTTTGGCGCTTCCTCTTCTGCAGTATCCGGAAGATTCCCCAGAACCTCTTCTCCAGCCCTGAGCCTTGTTTCCAAAAATTCTTTCCACACCTCCGGGGAGCATTGAAGCTCCGGTTTCCCGTACCGGTATTCTTCCTCTCTATAGGCTTCTGCCGGAATGCCCGGAACCGCCCGGAACATAGGGTAGTACTTCCCATCCTCCAGCACCATATCCTCCCGGACAATCTGGAACCCGTTCCCCAAAAGCCACCTGCGCACCCGGTTAATCTCAGATTGGGGCTGCAGAATCAGTTCTCCCACACCTTCCAGCTTTTCCCGCCCTTTCGACAGAATCCGGACAGTCAGAGGACCTCCCATTCCTGCAATCAGCACCGTGTCCGCCTCCCCCGGGTGAAGGCTTGAAAGCCCGTCCCCCAGCCTCGTCTCTATGTACGCCTCCAGGCCTGCTTCCCGGATATGGGCCTTTGCCCTCTCAAGAGGCCCTCTGTGGATATCCATGGCGGCTGCCCAGGAAATCCGTTTCTTTTCATAAAGATAAATGGGAACATATCCGTGATCTGTTCCCACATCTGCCAGGCGGCTGCCCTCCGTCACCATATCTGCCAGGCGTTCCATCCGTTTTGACAGCTTCACCATATCAATCCAGATAATCCTTCAATTTTCTGCTTCGGCTGGGATGGCGGAGTTTCCGGAGAGCCTTGGCCTCAATCTGGCGGATCCGCTCTCTGGTGACATTAAACTCCTTGCCCACTTCCTCCAGGGTCCTTGCCCGTCCGTCGTCCAATCCGAAGCGCAGGCGCAGCACCTTCTGCTCCCGATCCGTCAGGGTACTTAAAACCTCCACCAGCTGTTCTTTCAAGAGGGTAAAAGCTGCCGCATCGGAAGGAACCGGCACATTGTCGTCCTGGATAAAGTCACCCAGATGACTGTCCTCCTCCTCGCCAATGGGCGTCTCCAAGGAAACCGGCTCCTGGGAAATCTTCAGAATCTCCCGCACCCGCTCTACCGGAAGCTTCATCTCCTCCGCAATCTCTTCCGGGGAAGGCTCCCGGCCCAGCTCCTGGAGAAGCTGCCTGGACACCCGGATCAGTTTATTGATGGTCTCCACCATATGCACGGGAATGCGGATGGTCCGGGCCTGATCCGCAATGGCTCTGGTAATAGCCTGGCGGATCCACCAGGTGGCATAGGTGCTGAATTTAAAGCCTTTGCGGTAATCGAATTTCTCCACCGCTTTGATAAGCCCCAGGTTGCCCTCCTGGATCAGATCCAGGAAAAGCATGCCGCGGCCCACATAGCGCTTGGCAATGCTGACCACCAGACGCAGGTTGGCCTCCGCCAGACGCTTCTTGGCCTCCTCGTCTCCCAGCTCCAAACGCTTTGCCAGCTCTATTTCTTCCTCTGCGCTTAAGAGGGGGACTTTGCCGATTTCCTTCAAATACATGCGCACAGGGTCCTCAATACTGACACCCTCCGGTACGGAAAGATCGATCTGTTCAACATCCACTTCGTCCTCATCCGAAAGAATGATCTCCGCGTCGTCGTCCTCGTCGCTGGTAATCCGGAGCACGTCGATGCTGTTGGCTTCCAGATATTCCAGAATCTTTTCCACGTGTTCCGCGTCCAGCTCCATATCACCGAAGAAATCGCTGATCTCCTGGTATTCCAGAATATTTTTCTTTTTCTTCGCCATAACCAGAAGTTCTTTGAGCTTCTCCTCAAACTTCACTACGTTTTCTTCCATGTTGTTCCATCCTTCCATAACTTGTTAGTATTTTATCCCTATTCCAAAGAAATATGCAGTTTCTCCAATTCGCGCCTGCGCTGTACCAGCCTCTGGAGCCCCGCCATATCCGTAGGCGCCAGCTCCTTTGCCGTCTGATCAAGCTTCGTCTGCAGCACCCGCACAATGGCTGCCTGCATGGCTTTTTCCGTCTCTTCCCGGCGGGCTTCCTCTTTTTCCGCCTCTTCTTCGGAAGGCACCGGCTTTAAAGTGGCATTGAATACCGCCGCCACCTGCCTCTGCTCCTGGGCATCCTCGAAACGGGCAATAATCCCCGCCGGGTTCAGTATCCCCTGCTCCTGCTGCTCATAGAGCATCCCGGCCACCCGGGCATAGAGGGGACAGGGGAAATCCTCCGGCCGGATCCATTTTCGGATCACCTGAAAATACCGGGGATCCGAGATCATCCAGGTGAGCAGAAGCTTCTGGGAGACATCGATGCCCTCCTCCTTCTCCTTCTTCTGCCCCGCAAGCTCTCTGGGCCTGGGCCCGGGAGCCGTCCCTCCCAGGGTCATTCCCAGCTGGTTTACCTTTCTCTTCAGGACCTCATAACCCACATCGTATCTTCGGGCAACGGCCTCTATGTAATTATTCCGCTCCAGCTCATCCGTGAAATCCAGGAGTTTCCGGGCCGTCTCATCGAAAAACGCCGTCTTCCGGGCCGGATCCCGCAGATCAAACCGGCGCTCCAGCACCTCCACTTCAAAGAGAAAGCTGCTCTGAGCCTCATCTATACGCTTCTGAAAGGCCTCCGTCCCCAAGGCCTTGATAAACTCGTCCGGATCCTTGTAGGGCTTCATGCGGATCACCCGCACCCCAAGGCCTGCTTCTTTCAGAAGAGGAATGGCCCTGAGAGCCGCCTTGGTCCCCGCCTCATCGCTGTCGTAAGTCAGCAGTACCTCCTGGGTATAGCGCTTCAGCAAAAGACACTGCTGCACCGTGAGAGCCGTACCCAAGGAAGCCACCGCCTGGGAAAATCCCGCCTGATGAAGGGCGATTACATCCATATAGCCCTCACAGATAATCATATTGGGCTTCCGGGAGCTTCTGGCAAAATTCAGGCCGTAAAGATTCCGGCTCTTGTCAAAAATCTTCGTCTCCGGGGAATTGAGATATTTGGGCTTGGCATCTCCCATAACCCGGCCTCCGAAGCCGATGACCCGGTGGTTGCTGTCCATAATGGGAAACATCACCCGGTTCCAGAATTTATCATGGGCGCCGTTTCTCTCGTCCATGGTAATCAGCCCCGACTCCTTTAAAAGGGAATCTGGATATCCCTCTTTCTTCAGATACTGGTAAAGTGCACTGCTGTGCCTGCTGGAATAGCCCAGGCCAAACCTCCGGATGGTCTCCTCCGAAAGCTCCCTGCCCCGCAGATAGTTCCAGGCTTCCCTGCCTCCCTCCTGCTTCAGCTGGTAGTAGAAATACAAGGCCGCCTTCTTATGGATCTCCAAAAGACGGCTCTTTAAATCCGACTGCCGCCTGGCTTCCTCCGAATATTCCTCCTCCGGCAGATCCACCCCGCAGCGCTGGGCCAGGAATTTCACAGCCTCGGGAAAGGTAAAATTTTCATACTCCATTAAAAAGGTGAAGACATTTCCCCCGGCCCCGCAGCCGAAACAATAGTACATCTGCTTCCCCGGAGACACGGAGAAGGAGGGCGACTTCTCATTGTGGAAAGGACAGAGGCCGAAATAGCTTGCACCCTTCCTCTGAAGCCGGACATAGCCGGAAATCACATCCACCACGTCGCTTTTCGCACGTATCTCCTCAATCAAATCCTCTGCATAATACATCTGCCGTTCTCACCTACACATTCCATGCTTTGGGGACGTAAAATTCTTCAAATTTATAGATGGCATACTGATCCGTCATGCCGGAAATGTAATCGCAGACCACAATTTCCTTCGGATCCGCTCCCCGCCCCAGCATCTCCCGGTACTCATCCGACATAGCCTCCGGGTGATCCATATAATAAGAAAAAAGTCCCTCCAAAAGGTTCTGGGCCTTGCTCTCCTCCCCCTTGGCCGTAGGATTGGTATACACGCTCCGGAACATAAAGCTGCGCAGATCCCTCATGGCCTCCTCCACCTCCAGGGACATGCAGATATCCGGCTGTTCCCGGCTGTTCCGGATAATGTCGTGAATAATCGTATTCAAGCGCTCCTTGGTGTTAAAACCCAAGGTTTTACGGTATGTAAGAGGAATATCCTCCTCACCCAGAATACCGGCACGGATAGCATCGTCAATATCATGATTGATATAGGCAATTTTATCCGACAGACGCACAATTTTCCCTTCCAGGGTGGAGGGATTTCCGCTGGTCCTGTGGTTGCGGATGCCGTCCCGCACCTCCACCGTCAGATTCAGCCCCTTTCCCTGTTTCTCCAGCTTCTCCACCACCCGGACGCTCTGCTCGTAATGGGCAAATCCCCGGCTGCAAAGCTTGTCCAGGGCGCGCTCCCCCGCATGTCCGAAAGGCGTATGGCCCAGATCGTGGCCCAGGGCAATGGCTTCCACCAGATCCTCATTCAGCCGCAGGGCTTTGGCAATGGTTCTGGCATTCTGGGACACCTCCAAAGTATGCGTCAGGCGTGTCCGGTAATGATCTCCCCTGGGGGTTAAAAACACCTGGGTCTTGTGCTTCAGCCGCCGGAAAGATTTACAGTGCAGAATCCGGTCCCGGTCCCTCTGATAGACCGGCCGGATATCACAGGGAGGCTCTGGTACATCCCTGCCCTTGGAATCCCGGCTCAGAGCCGCATATCTGCTCAGGTATCTGCTCTCCCACTGTTCCGTCTCCTCGCGGACCGTCATATCTTCCACCCCCTGCCCTGCCTGTCCAAAATTTTACTTCTATTATATTAATTCTGCGCCAAACCTAAATTTCCTCTTTTTTTTCGGGAAATTTTTCATTTTCTTTCTTTTTCTTATTTCTTAACGGAATCCTGGGGTATTCCTTTTTTCCCACCAGGTTCCGGCGGATATAGGCAAAGGTCTCCTTCTCTCCCCGCTCATCCAGCATATGGAGCAGGTACTCCAGAAGAGCCCGTGTCTCCGGATGAATCATACAGGCGTCTTTTCCCTGCTGGTAATAAGCCAGGGGATGATGCCTGGTATATTTCTTCCCCTGGTAAATTTTCGAAGCCGCAATCCGGTCCATCATCATCTCCGCCACGTACCGGTTGGGCATCTTCATTCCCGTCATGCCCTTGCTCTTGTCCAGGCTGTAGTCAATCCAGTATTCGTAGTGATGCTTGTTCCTCCCTTTGTGGTGAAGCCAGGCCATGGAGCAGCCCTTTGCCTCCCGCTCTGCGTTGTTGGGACTGCGGTAACCCTGATAATACCGGCAGCCGGGAAGGAACTCCGAGGGCGTATATTTGGACAAATCGTGCAGAAGCCCCTGCCGATACAAGCCAATCTGGAAGCAGTGCTTCATCACCAGAAGTTTATGCTCCGTAATTGTACAAAAATGTTTCCAAGCTTTCATCTCTTATTTTCCAACCAGAACCATCACCGTCCGCTCCGGCACCAGGATGGTCCGCTGATCCTCCAGCAAAATTTCTTCTCCCTCTCCCCGGATCCCTTCCGCTCCTTCTATACCGGTATCTATTGCCAGTTTCCACTGCTTCTTCTCCGGCAGGGCAGGCAGGGCCAGTTCCTGAGGTGTCCAGTGCATATTGCAGGCCACATAAAAAGTATCGTCCTTAAGCTCTCCTCCGGAGTTTGCCTCCACGTAATCCCCTGCATAGAGAATGCCCACGCTTCTGCTGCCGGCCTCAAAATTTCCAAACCAGGCGCGCTTTCCGTGATAGGACACGTCCGGACAGCCGCAGGACAGGTAGTCCGTCATGCGCAGTTCCCCTCTCTGGCAGAAAACCCTATGCTGCCGGCGGAAAGCAATGAGTTTCCGTATATATTCCCGGAATAAGGCGTCCGCTTTCCCTGTCCGCCAGTTGATCCAGGAGAGTTCATTGTCCTGGCAGTACACATTGTTATTGCCGGACTGGGAATTTCCCATCTCATCCCCTCCGTAGAGCATAGGGGTTCCCTGGCTCAAGAGAAGAAAGGCTGCGGCATTGCGCATCTGGCGGCGGCGCATCTCAAGGATCCGTTTCCTGCGGCTGGGGCCCTCTTCCCCGCAATTCCAGCTGTAATTAAAGTCTGTACCGTCATGATTTTCTTCCCCGTTGGCCTCGTTGTGCTTCTCATCATAGGATACCAGATCCGCCAGGGTAAAGCCATTGTGGCTGGCTATATAGTTGACCATCCCGCAGGCTTTCGGGTTTCTTCTGGCCCTCTGGGTGAATTCCGCCACCTGCCCTTCATCCCCTTTCAGGAAACGCCGGGCCGTAATCTGGAATCCGCCGTTGTACTCCGCCAGGTTCCGGTAAGAGGGGATATGCTTATCTTCATAGATCTCCTCCATCCGGAAGCTCTCCGTCATAATCTTTGTGTGGCTTAAAAGGGGATCCTGGGCCAGCACTTCCACAGGGGTATAATCCCGGTTCACATGAACCCCGTCTATATGATATTCCAGTACCCAGTGCCGGATGCAGTCCAAAATCAGGTAAGTCTTCGTTCCCTTTGGAAAATAAAATTCCAAGATCAGTTCTATCCCGTTCTCATGGAGTTTCCGTACCAAATCCTTCAGCTCCCGTACCGGATTTCCCGTGGCAGAATAGGAAGCCTTAGGCGCAAAATAGAACCCCTTTGTATACCCCCAGTAATTCAGCTTCTCCTCTCCCCGGACTATAGGCAGGCCGTACCTTCTCCCCTGGCCCTCTTCTTTCCCCGCCCCCGTCTCGGAAAATTCATACACCGGCATAAGCTCCAGCTGGTTAATCCCCAGCTCCTTCAAATAAGGAATCTTTTCCGCTGCTCCGGCAAAGGTCCCTTTCGCTTTCACCCTGGATGCAGGATGCTTGGTAAATCCTCTCACATGGGCGGCATAACCTACAATCTCCTCCCAGGGAAGGTGAAGGGGCTTGTCTTTGCCCCAGTCGTACTCCTCAAAACAGAGCCTGCCTCTAAGCGCTCCTTCCTCCTCCGGCTCCGAAGCTCCCCAGAGCTCCCGGCCTGCCAAAGCAGGCGCATAAGGATCCGTTATCACCTGTCCGTCAATGAGATAATTATATTCATAGGCTTCGGCCGGCAGCTTTTCCACAAGCAAGGAGCGCATGTCTCCAAACCGCACGGAACTTCCCATGGGAATCGAAGCCGCCACTTCCCTGCTCCCTTTCTCATAGAGCAAAAGGCTGCAGCGCTTCTTATCCGGTACTGCAACAGTAAAACTGATGTCTTTGCCCAGCTTTCTGACGCCTGGACAGTGAAGAATTCCCTCTTTGATGCCATACTGAAAACCCTCGTCCAATTTCTTCATTCTGTGCCTATCCTTTCTGTTGTGTACATTTTTATGAAAAATATCAATAATTCCCCTATTATGAAAATGATACTTTATTATAGCAAATTTTACAGGGCGTGAAAAGTACAAAAAAATCGGAAAAGGTATGAAAAAGGCGGAACGCTTCCCGGTTCCGCCCTTTCACCATAAGTGGTCTTATTTTTCTTTGTTTTCCTCCTCAATTTCCGCCGTTATTCCCTTGTTCCCGGACTTTCTGCCTATTCTGAAAAAGGGTTTTTTAAAGATAAGTCTCCGGATCAGACAGACGAAAATCACAATCAGCACTGCCCAAATCAAAAGATAGGGAAGGGAACTTAAGAACCAGATCCCAAGACCCCGGAAGTCCCGGCTGATGGCATAGAGGTTATCGGAAAGCCGGTAACGCACTTCCTCAAAGAAGGTCTTCTCCTCCGGCAGCTCCACTACCCGCTCCACCTCACTGATATCCAGGGAAACGGTGCTGTAGCTCACCTGGTTATCATAGGTACGCAGGGTGGATTCGTAGGACTGCAGCTCATAGCGCACCTGGGAGAGACGGCTCTCGATGGTGATAATGTCCTCCATATTCTCCGCCTGCTCCAAAAGCTCCAGAAGCCTTCCCTGTTCCGTTTCCAAAGCCTTCTTGTGGCTCTCCACGTCCACATACCGCAGGGTAATGTCCTCTACCGACTCTCTCTTGCTGGTGACATTTCCAAGCTCTTCCACTACGCTCACAAAGCCTCCCAGCTTATTGGAGGGAATGCGCAGGGCCAGCCAGGCATACCGGTTCCCTCTGGAGCTGTAATAGCTGCTGCCGGAGATCTCCGAAGACTCAATGTAGCCTCCCATTTCCTCCACCTGCTTCTGGATATCCTGAAGCAGGGTATCAAACTCCTTGGTCTCCATGCTCATATTCACGGTCTTGATGAGTTTCTGGTAGTCCGTATTCACATTTTCAATGCCTGATGTGGAAGTAACGCCTCCGCCGCTCTCTCCGGCCTCCTCTGCAGCCGCTTCATATTCATATTCTTCCGGCGCATCCATATTATAAGAGCTGCTGGTCTCATAAGAGACGGCAGGCGCTTCCGCCGGAGTAGCTGCCTCCTGATAGGAAGCGTCCTTTCTTCCTCCACAGCCTCCCATCAGAGCCGCAATCAACAGTGATATCCACAATATTCCAAACTTCTTCTTCATTTTATTTCCTCCCTTCGGATGCCGCCTGCATCCCTGGGATTACTCCTCCTCCGAGCGCAGGGCCTCTTCCAGATCCTCCTCCGGATTCTCAAACCGGAACTCACACGCCAGGAAAATCTCCTCCGGGCCTGCCTCCGTTCCCGGAACTTCCAGCCTGGTTACCACCCGGTATCTCCCGGCCTCGTAATCCCACTCATAATCTTCCAGGAATATTTCCTCATCCTGGGCCATGCCGGGCTCCAGGGTCACCTTTTCCCTACGCTCCTCTTGTACCCGGCCGGGGGGAACCTGATACCATGCGTCCTTCAGCCACACCTCAAGCCGGAGCTTTGGATCGTAAGAGATGGAATACTCCTCCATATTTCCGATTGTCACTTTAAAACTTTCCGCATCCCGGGCAATCACCGGGCTGTTTACCAGGGTTTTGATCTCTTCCCACTCACCGGAAAGCTTTTGGAACTCTGCAAGTTCTACGGTGCCGCCGCAAAATTCCGCAGTATCCGAAGGCCTTCCTTCCCCAGGCTCCATATCCGCTGCGCTTCCCGCCGCAGCTCCCGCCTCACCGGATTCCTGGGGCGCTGCTTCCTCCTGGGTATTCTCATATTCACAGCCATCCTCCGGGGCTTCCGCCGCCGGCGCCTCTGCCGGAGCCTGCATTCCTTTGCTGCCGCCTCTGGATAAGAGCATCAGGCCTCCTGCACAGGCTCCTCCTATTACAAAGAGGATCAGTATCCCTGCAGCCAGACGGTTAAATCCGTAGACAAATTCTTTCCTGGAAATAGCCCGGCGCTCCGGCTTTCCTTTCGTCCGCAAAAGCTCCTCCATGGCTTTCCGGAAACCTTCGGAAAAGGTGTGCATGCGGGCAATTTCGCTCTCTGGGGGAATAAAGCTCATCTGCTCTTCCATACAGGCGTCAAAGGCATCCTCCAAAAGTTCCTCTGCGGGGCTCTTGGAATTCCTGTTATCTTTTCCCTGCACGTGCAGCCACCTCCTTTTCCAGCATCTCCTGCAGTTTCTTTCTGGCACGGTAAAAGCGCACATTTGCCAGCTTGGGGGTTATATTTAAAAGCTGGGCAATCTCGCCATCCGACATCTGATGCACATACTTGCACTCAAACACCACCCGGTAAGCTTCATCCAATTCCAGAATGCAGGAAATCAGGTAATTGTAATTTTCCTTCGTTATGTACTGATCCAGCAGATCCCTGCCGGAATCCGGAATATCCGTCTTAAGCTCCTCTGCCGGGATTTCCCCTCCTTTTCTCTTTCGCAGAATGTCAATGGCCTTGCTCTTTACAATGGTCATCAAAAATTTCTTTGTCCTGGGACTGTCCACGTCCTCCACCTTGTGAAGGTGCCTGGTTAAAGCCAGAAACGCTTCCTGGACCGCATCCTCAGCCAGATGGGCGTCCCCAAGCTGCTGATTGGCTACATACCAGCAGAAATGCTGGTAGCGTTCATAAATTTCCGTAAATTTGTCTTTCTCTTCCTGGGTGTCCAGCACGGACAAGTATAAAAGCATCTGTAGGGTCCCCCTCCCTGACTTTTTCTTTTATACCTATCATAACGTATTTCTCTTAGAAATTACTACAAAAAAACTTAATTTTTTTTAAAAATTAGGCCTGCTTCCCGTATTCAAATCTCTCCCTCATCATGATCCATACAACTGTGGGGCATACCAGAAAGCTCACATAAAAAAACCTGGAATCCTCCCCTGTAAGTAAAAGCATCGTCCCGAAATTATAGATAAAGATTGGAATACAAAGCCCGATCCGCTTCCAGTCATTCCCTTTTTTCACTTTGCCCCGCCTGGTATCCAAAAAGGGCATATCAAGCACGGCAATGTCTATCCCCTTTTCCTTGGTAAGAATCCGCCATTGCTCCAGAATCTCCTTAATTACGTCCCAGCCGATCTATGCTTTTGATATAGAGCAAATCGTCCTTCTTCATGCACTGTACCATGCGCTTGTAAGACGGACGATCGAAATCCCGGCCCGACTGCTTATCCATAAAAATATGATCCGGCGGTATAGACAGTTTCCAAAAAACCAAAAGCCAGTCCGCAGGAATCTGCGGACTGGCTGTACCAGCAAAGCAATACTATAGCAGCTCTTTCAATAGGAATACCAAAAAGCTCCTGTTTCCTTCCTCTTACATACCGTCTGTGCTGTAATTGGGGGCTTCCTTCGTAATATGAATATCATGGGGATGGCTTTCCTTCAAAGAGGCGGCGGAGATCTTGATAAATCTTCCCTTCTCCTTCAAATCCTCCACCGTAGGCGTCCCGCAAAGGCCCATGCCGGAACGCAGGCCTCCCAGAAGCTGGAAGATGGTATCTTCTACCGTTCCCTTGTAGGCCACCCGGCCCTCTACTCCTTCGGGAACCAGCTTCTTGGCCCCCTCCTGGAAATAGCGGTCTTTGCTTCCGTTCTCCATGGCGGAGATGGAACCCATGCCCCGGTATACTTTATATTTTCTTCCCTGGAACAGCTCGAACTCACCGGGAGCTTCGTCGCAGCCTGCAAAGATGCTGCCCATCATACACACATTGGCTCCCGCCGCAATGGCCTTGGTGATATCTCCGGAATACTTGATGCCGCCGTCGGCAATCACCGGAACGCCGTACTCTTTGGCCACTGCATAGCAGTCCATAATGGCCGAAATCTGGGGAACGCCGATTCCCGAAACCACACGGGTGGTACAGATGGAACCCGGCCCGATTCCCACTTTCACGGCATCGGCGCCTGCTTCAATGAGATCCCGTGCCGCATCTCCCGTAGCAATATTTCCCGCAATCACCGGAAGCTCTGGATAAGCTTCCTTGATCATCTTCAGGCAGCGGATCACGTTGGCGGAATGGCCGTGGGAGGAATCCAGCACGATCACATCCACCTGGGCTTTCACCAGGGCGTCCACCCGGTCCAGCACATTGCTGGTAATACCCACCCCGGCTCCGCAAAGCAGACGGCCTTTATCGTCCTTGGCCGACAGGGGGTATTTGATCTGCTTCTCGATATCTTTAATGGTAATAAGCCCTTTTAAGTTAAAATCCGCATCTACAATGGGAAGCTTCTCTTTCCGGGCCTCGGCCAGGATTTCCTTGGCCTCCTCCAGGGTAATGCCCTCCCTGGCCGTAATAAGCCCCTCAGAGGTCATGGATTCTTTAATTTTCTTCGTGAAGTCCGTCTCGAATTTCAGGTCGCGGTTGGTGATAATTCCCACCAGCTTCTTGCCCTCCGTGATGGGAACGCCGGAGATCCGGAATTTGCCCATGAGCTCATTGGCCTCAGCCAGGGTATGTTCCGGGGAAAGATAAAAAGGATCTGTGATAACGCCGTTTTCGGACCGTTTTACTTGGTCTACCTCTTCCGCCTGTGCGGCAATGGACATGTTCTTATGAATAATACCGATGCCTCCCTGCCTTGCCATGGCAATAGCCATGCGGTGCTCCGTGACCGTGTCCATGCTGGCGCTCATCATCGGAATATTCAGTTTAATGGTCTTCGTCAGGCAGGTTGACAAGTCTACTTCATTGGGAATTACCTCCGAGTAGGACGGAACCAGCAGCACGTCATCGAAGGTTATGCTCTCACCAATAATCTTTCCCATTTCATTCTCTCCTCTCGCATTATCTGTAGTTCAAAACGGTATTGTTAATGATCTATCTTAGCGAAAATGGGAGGGGTTGTCAATATGGTTCGTGAAAAGAAAATTTTTTTCTACCGGATAAAATTCGTTCTCTTAACAGGTTCCTTCTCCGGCAGCCCGTACTTCTCTTTCCCAAGAGCAATACTCTTCATCAGAAAGGCCATATTCCCCGCCAGGGTGCGCATCATCTGCATTCCCTCTTCATCCTGAACCGCCTCCTGGGCGCTGTTTCCGTGGATGCCGTTCCAGTACTGGCCGGAAGCCACCGGCATGCCTGTAATGGTAAAGTATTTGTTCAGCTGATCAAAGGTGGACGTAAGACCGCCCCGGCGGGCAGAGGCCACGCTGGCTCCCACTTTCATGGTCTTGTCAAAGCCCGTGCAGTAGAACAGCCGGTCCAGAAAGGCGATCAGAGTCGCGTTGGCGGAGGCATAATACACCGGGCTTCCCACCACCAGGCCGTCGCAGCCTTCAAATTTGGCCGCCGCCTCATTTACCATATCATCAAAGACACATTTCCCGTTCTTCCGGCAGGAGCGGCAGGCAATGCAGCCCCGGATATCCTGATTTCCCACATGGATGATCTCCGTTTCAATTCCGTTTTCCGCAAAAACCTTTTCCATCTCATGAAGGGCCGTATAGGTACTCCCCTTGGCATGAGGGCTTCCGTTTACCAGCAATACTTTCATTTTCATCTTCCCCTTTATATAGGAAATACCGCTCGGCAGCCGGTATCACCCGCCGCCTCACGGCATTTCGCTTTTTCTTATTTTGTGTTAGTTTTAATATCCAAAAAGGCTTACATCATGCCGCCCATTCCGCCGCCTGCGGGCATGGGAGGAACATCCTCTTTGATATTTGCCACACAGCTCTCGGTGGTCAGGAAGGTAGATGCCACGCTGGTTGCATTCTGCAGGGCGCTTCTGGTTACCTTGGCGGGATCCAGGATTCCTGCTTCCACCATATTTACATACTCCTCATGCAGCACGTCGAAACCTACTCCCGGCTGGCACTCGGTCACTTTGTTGATAATCACGGAGCCTTCCAGTCCTGCGTTTGCCGCAATGTGGTACAGGGGGGACTCCAGGGCTTTCAGGACTACCTTCACGCCGGTCTTCTCGTCGCCCTCGGTAGTGTCAAGCAGCTTCGCCACTTCCTTGGAAGCATGGATATAGGCAGATCCGCCGCCTGCAATGATGCCTTCCTCCACAGCCGCTCTCGTAGCCGCCAGGGCATCCTCCATACGCAGTTTGGCTTCCTTCATCTCGGTCTCGGTGGCTGCGCCTACCCGGATAACCGCTACGCCGCCGGCCAGTTTGGCCAGACGCTCCTGCAGCTTCTCCCGGTCGAAATCGGAGGTGGTCTCCTCAATCTGAGCGCGGATCTGGCCGATTCTCTGGTTGATCTCGTCCTTGTTTCCTGCGCCGTCTGCAATGATGGTATTCTCTTTCTGGATCTTCACGGATTTAGCCGTTCCCAGCATATCCAGGGTAGCTTCCTTAAGCTCCAGTCCAAGCTCCTCGGAAATCACCTGGCCGCCGGTGAGAATGGCAATATCCCGAAGCATCTCTTTTCTTCTGTCACCGTATCCCGGAGCCTTCACGCCGGCCACGGTAAAGGTACCCCGCAGTTTGTTCATAACCAGGGTGGTGAGAGCCTCGCCCTCAATATCCTCTGCAATAATCAAGAGCTTCCGGCCGCACTGTACAATCTGCTCCAGCAGGGGCAGGATCTCCTGGATGTTGGAGATCTTCTTGTCGGTAATCAGGATATAGGGATCGTCCAGATTTGCTTCCATCTTCTCCATATCGGTAGCCATATAAGCGGAAATATAGCCCCGGTCAAACTGCATGCCTTCTACCAGGTCAAGCTCCGTCTTCATGGTCTTGGATTCCTCAATGGTAATAACGCCGTCTTTGGAAACCTTCTCCATAGCGTCCGCCACCATATTTCCTACTTCGTCATCCCCGGAGGAAACAGCCGCTACTCTAGCAATCTGATGCTTACCGTTTACCTTGCTGCTCATGCCTGCAATGGCTTCTACCGCCGCATCCGTAGCTTTCTTCATGCCTTTTCTCAGAACGATGGGATTTGCTCCTGCCGCCAGGTTCTTCATTCCCTCATGGATCATGGCCTGTGCCAGAACCGTAGCCGTGGTGGTTCCGTCTCCGGCCACATCGTTGGTCTTGGTTGCCACTTCCTTTACCAGCTGTGCGCCCATGTTCTCAAAAGCGTCCTCCAGCTCAATCTCCTTCGCAATGGTAACGCCGTCGTTGGTAATCAGGGGAGCGCCATACTGCTTGTCAAGCACTACATTTCTTCCCTTAGGTCCCAGGGTCACTCTCACGGTATCTGCCAGCTTATTAACACCGGCCTCCAGTGCGGATCTTGCCTCTACACCATACTTAATTTCCTTTGCCATTTCTAAACTCCTCCAGTCTGCTCAGTTCTTTTTTATTCTACGATTGCCAGAATGTCATTCTGTTTTACGATAATATATTCCTCGTCGCCAATCTTCACTTCGTTTCCGGCATATTTGGAATAGATTACCTTATCGCCCGCCTTCACGTGCATGGTCACTTCTTTTCCGTCAACCATTCCGCCAGGTCCTACTGCGATAACTTCCGCCTGCTGGGGCTTCTCCTGGGATTTGCTGGCCAGAATAATGCCGGATGCAGTCGTCTCTTCTGCTTCGAACTGTTTCAGTACAACTCTGTCTCCTAATGGTACTAATTTCATTTCTATTCCTCCTTGGACTTCTATGAGCCTTTTATTATTAGCACTCACTACCATCGAGTGCTAACCTACGGATAATATATTAATGCTTTCTATTTTATTTGTCAACAACTTTTAGGAAATTTATTCTTTTTTTATTTTTACAATGAGCCGGGCAGGTCCAAAAGTTGAAACGTTGCCAGGGAGGTGTTTGCACATCCCTGGCAATGGTTGAACTTTTGGGACTATGCGGCGAATGCCGCATAGTGAGGAAAACCGCCAGGTTTTCCGAACCTCCCCGGCGGACTCCGCTCCCCCACTCTGCGAATTGACCGAAGGTCAAGAGCCCTCACTCCCCGCGAATTGACCGAAGGTCAAGAGCCTTCCCCTCCCTGCGAATTGCCCAAAGGCCAAGAGCCCTCCCCTCCCCGCGATTTGACCAAAGGCCAAGAGCCCCCCTCGATCACATCTGTGCTTTATAATCTACCCCCCATTGCTCCATCACTTTAATAACAGGACGCATGGATTCTCCCAGTTCACTTAAAGAATATTCCACTCTTGGCGGAACTTCCGGATAGACCGTCCGTGTGATGATGCCATCCTCCTCCATGGAGCGCAGACTGTCCGTCAGCACCTTTTGGCTGATTCCCTCTAAATCTTTTCTCAATTCATTAAAACGCCAGGGACGTGCAAGCAGATTCCTTATAATCAGAAGTTTCCACTTGCTTCCGATGAGCTGAACGGTTGTTGCAACAGGACAGGCCGGCAATTCTTCTTTCTTCAGCATAGTTGTACCTCCCAAACCTCCATTAGTTCATATTTGAATATTACATCTAAATTATAATGCTATATACTCACAAAATCAAAGGTAATTTCCCAAAATCCCCGTAACTATGCAAATGTTACTAAAAGGTAACTGTGTTATAAAAAAGTGCGTACTTGCAGAGCCAAAAGGCAGCAGTTACAATCAGGTCAGAAACAAGGAAGGGAGGCTCTTACAATGAATCAGGCAAATTTTGTTGTTGACTTAGAAAAATGTGTAGGCTGCGGAAAATGCGCGAAGGTCTGCCCCGGAGGAATTCTTTCTCTGAATCAGGCAAAGAAACCCGAAATGGCAGATTTTAGAGAATTCGGGTGGAACGGCTGTTGGAAATGCGAGCATTGTCTTGCCGTCTGTCCCACAGGAGCTGTTTCTATTTTCGGACACAAGCCGGAAAACAGCCTGCCTGCTGCTGATTATGAGATCGCAGCGCCCACCGTAGATTCTTTGATTGCATGCAGACGTTCCTGCCGCAGATATAAGGATAAAAATGTTGACATTTCCATTATAAACAATATGCTGGAACTTCTTGCAGACGCTCCGAACGGCGGCAATAAGCAGCAGGTAGAATTCACACTGATTGACGATAAGGGGCAGATGAATCAATTTCGGCAGCTTGCTTATTCCCGAATGGAAGAATTGGCGGCGCAAGATATCTATCCAAAGGGATTCGGCAAAGAAGCCTATGAGGATATGAAACAATGGGAAAAGACGGTCCGCCCTGATATGCTTTTTTGCGGAGCGCCGCATATTTTAATTCCTCACGCACCATTAGGACACGGCGAGCCCATACAAGATGTGGTGATTGCCGGAACCTATTTTGAACTGCTTTGCGCTTCCCGCGGTCTTGGGGCTGTAATGTTAACATTTCCCCTGGGTGCTTTAGAACAAATGCCGGATATTAAGGCAATGCTGAATATTCCGGATAACCATTATATGGGGATGATCATCGGTTTCGGTTATCCCGAAATCAAGTATGCAAGAGGCACCCAAAGGGGAATCGAACAACGCCGTATCCATCGGCTGAAATTTCAGGAGGGATAAAATGAACCCACAGGATTGTTTACAGATTTTGAGAGAAGTAAAAGACGCGGCCTTTGCAACCGTGGATGAAAAAGGAGGGCCGCAAGTGCGAATTATAGATGTTATGCTTGCGGAAAATGAAAAAATCTATTTCTGCACGGCACGGGGAAAAGATTTTTTCGCACAGCTCATGGGTGACAATCGCATTGCAGTTACTGCCGTGAATAAAAATTTTCAGATGGTCAGATTGTGGGGAACTGCCGAAAGGCTGACGGAGCAAAAATATTGGATAGACCGCATTTTCAAAGAAAATCCAAGTATGAACAGCGTTTATCCCAATGAAAGCCGTTACATATTGGAGCCCTTCTGCATCGCAAACGCCAATGTGGAATTTTTTGATTTAAGCAGGGAACCGATTGAACGTAAAACTTTCACAATCAGGGAGAATAAAGAACAGAAAAAAGGATTTGAAATCTCCGTTTCCTGCATAGGGTGCGGAAAATGCCAAAAGCTCTGCCCTCAGCAATGTATAAGCCCGGGAAAGCCCTATGAAATCAATCAAAACCACTGTCTGCACTGCGGCTTATGCTTTGAAAACTGCCCCGTAAAGGCAATTAAAAGAAGGAGTATGTAAAAAATGTTAAAGGATATGTGGTCTGTTTTTACAGACAGAACGGATTTTTTCTTGGAATTATTACTGGAGCACTTGGAAATATCGCTGGTTTCCATTTTAGCCGCCATATTGCTTGGGGGACTTGCAGGAATCCTAATTAGTGAGTTTCAAAAAGCTGCCAAGCCGGCTTTAAGCGTTATCAATTTTTTGTATACGATACCGTCGATTTCTATGCTGGGCTTCTTGATTCCCTTTTCCGGGGTGGGCAACGCTACGGCGATCATTGCGCTGACCGTTTATGCGCTGCTGCCCATGGTCCGCAATACCCATACGGGTATCACCCATGTGGATCCTGCCGTTCTGGAAGCGGCAAAAGGTATGGGAAGTACAAGGACCCAGATTTTGTTTAAAATCAAGCTTCCCCTTGCTATGCCCGTGATTATGTCGGGAATCCGCAATATGGTAACCATGACGATTGCCCTTGCAGGTATTGCTTCTTTTATCGGTGCCGGCGGCTTGGGCGTTGCCATTTACCGGGGCATTACGACAAATAATACGGCAATGACAATGGACGGCAGCTTACTGATTGCCCTGCTTGCTCTTGGAATGGATCTTGTCCTTGGATTCATTGAAAAACGAATGCAGCGGCACAGCGTGAAAGCAAAGAAAGCCAATCAGATGATGGCTGCTGCCACCGCGGTCCTTTGTTTGGCCATTGGGGGAAGCTTCTTGTTTAGCACACAGCAGAAAGACACCATTCATATAGCCACAAAACCCATGACCGAGCAGTATGTCCTCGGTGAAATGCTGGACATTCTCATCGAGCAGGATACGGATCTGAATGTTGAATTGACACAGGGCGTGGGCGGCGGGACATCCAATATCCAGCCCGCAATGGAGAGCGGAGAGTTTGATATGTACCCTGAGTACACGGGCACGGGCTGGAATATGGTACTCAAGCACGAGGGTTTATATACGGAAGATTTATTCCGTGAATTGGAAGATGAATACAGCCAGCGCTTCCATATGAATTGGGCTGGAATGTATGGATTTAACAATACTTATGGCTTAGTTGTCCGCCGTGAAATTGCGGAACAATATGATTTGAAAACCTATTCCGATCTGAAAGCTGCAGCAGGCGGCCTTACCTTTGGCGCAGAATATGATTTCTTTGAGCGTGAAGACGGCTACGACGCTCTCTGTGAAACATACGGATTGCATTTTGGCAAAACCATGGATTTAGACATCGGGCTTAAATATCAGGCAATCAATCAAGGGAAAATTGATGTAATGGTAATATTTACAACAGATGGGCAGTTAGCCGCTTCCGATGCGGTCCTTTTGGAAGATGATAAGCATTTTTATCCTTCCTATATTTGCGGGAATGTGATTCGTGCAGAAGTGCTTGAGAAATACCCGGAACTGGAAGCTGTGTTTGAAAAGCTGGACGGATTGATTACCAACAGCGATATGGCGGCAATGAACTATGCCGTTGAAACGGAAAACAAAGAGCCGAGGGATGTAGCGGAGGAATACCTTGGCAGTCACAATCTTTTACAGTGAGGCAGAACATATGAAAACAGCAATCGAATTTAAGAATGTTAAAAAAGCATACGGCGAAAAAGTGGTAATGGAGGGATTTAACCTCTCCATAGAAAAAGGCGGATTTATAACAATGATCGGCTCATCAGGCTGTGGGAAAACCACCGCTCTCAAAATGGTAAACGGTTTGATTCAGCCCACCGAAGGGGATATCTTTGTTGACGGTGAAAATATCCGCAACAAAAATCAGACGCAGCTTCGCAGAAATATCGGCTATGCTATTCAGGGAAGCGTACTGTTTCCGCATATGACGGTAGAACAAAACATCTCTTATGTTCCGAACCTACTGAATAAGCGGGATAAAGAGAAGACCAAAAACGCCGTAACCAAATGGATGAACATTGTCGGGCTTTCGGAAGATCTGAAACATCGTTATCCCTCCGAGCTTTCGGGGGGCCAGCAGCAAAGAGTCGGTATTGCCCGTGCTTTGGCAGCTTCCCCCGATATCTTGCTGATGGATGAGCCCTTCGGTGCGGTAGATGAGATCACCCGGGGACAGCTTCAGACAGAAATAAAACGGATTCACCGGCAGACAGGCATTACCGTGCTGTTCGTTACCCACGACATTTCCGAAGCGCTGAAGCTCGGCACAAAGGTGCTTGTTATGAACAATGGTAAAATTGAGCAGTTTGCAAAACCGGAAGAGCTGCTTTGCAGTCCCGCAACGGAATTTGTCAAAGAACTTGTAAAAAATACTGCTGCACCGCAGCGTTATTGAGGTGATTTTCGATGTTTTTAAGAAGCTTATCTACAACATCTATCGAGAACTACTCCCAGCAGATTCACAGGCTGAAAAGCAAAATAGAAAAAGCTGACGCCATTGTGATAGGTGCCGGCGCAGGAATGTCTGCCTCTGGGGGATTCGCCTACGACGGAGAGCGTTTTGAAACGCATTTTGCGGATTTCCAAAAGAGATACGGATTTTCGGATATGTATTCGGGCTGTTTTTTCCCTTATGATACACTGGAAGAATATTGGGCGTGGTGGTCAAGGCAAATTCTGATAAACCGTTATGATGTATCTGCCGGCGAGCCCTATTCCGAATTACTCAGAATTGTCCAGGGCAAAGATTATTTTGTATTGACAACCAATGTGGATCATCAATTTCAGCTTGCCGGCTTCGATAAAAAAAGATTGTTTTATACACAAGGCGACTACGGTTTGTGGCAATGCTCCAAGGCTTGCCATGATAAAACCTATGACAACGAAAAAATGGTGCGGCAAATGGCGGCGGAACAAAAGGATTTGAAAATCCCGTCAGAACTGATACCCAGATGTCCCGTCTGCGGCGCCCCTATGACCATGAATCTGCGATGTGATAATTCCTTTGTACAGGACCAGGGCTGGTATGCGGCGGCAAGCCGTTATGAAGATTTTATCAGAG